>PKSW01000082.1 GCA_002869465.1 Marinilabiliales bacterium | reverse complement strand
GGCAACCAGGCGCTGGTAGCCAATGTGATCAGGATTTCGTTAAGGTATCAAAACCTTGATACGCTTGAGGATGCCTATGGAATTAATATGCTCCCACTGGCTACTTTCGCCATGAAGCAATATCAAAATGATCCTTGTGATCAGTTTAAACTTAAATCAGATGACCTGGCTAAGGAAAACAAGATGCTCGTTCAGATGCATAAAGCCATCTCAATCATCCAGTTCAAACTGGAATCTCAGATCATAAAGCGAAGTCCTCATTTCAATATGGACGACCGCCTGCTGTTGGATAAAATTGACCTTAAAAAAGGTATTGTGCTTATTGACGGAGTGGAATACCCTTTATTGGACGCGCATTTTCCAACCCTCGACCCAAAGAATCCATTTGCTTTATCGGCAGAGGAAAAAGATGTGATCGAAAAACTCACCAAAAACTTTAAAAACAGCAAGAGGCTGCAACGCCATGTTGATTTTCTTTTTTCGAATGGCAGCATGTACCTGGCATATAACTCCAATTTATTGTATCATGGTTGCATTCCGCTTACAGAAAAGGGAAGTTTTGAATCATTTGAGATCGAAGGAAAACCATATAAAGGGAAAGCACTTTGCGACCATTTTGAAAGAGTAGCCCGTAAAGCCTATGCCCGACGATTTGATCATAAAGCTGTTGAAAACACTTCGGATTATATGTGGTATTTGTGGTGTGGTGCCGTTTCGCCTTTGTTTGGAAAAATGAAGATGACCACCTTTGAGAGGTATTTTGTTGGGGACAAATCAATACATAAGGAAAAACGGAATCCGTATTATGACCTGGTGTACGATAATGAGAAATATTGCGATAAAATACTAAAAGAATTTGATCTGAATCCCAAGCACTCGCATATTGTGAATGGTCATGTGCCGGTGAAAGCCAAAAAGGGAGAAAGCCCGATAAAAGCCAACGGAAAATTATTTGTTATTGATGGCGGCATGTCCATTCCTTACCAGTCGGTAACAGGTGTTTCGGGTTATACGCTCATTTATAATTCATACGGACTGGTGCTTGTGGAGCATAAGCATTTTGATTCTAAAAATATGGCCATCGTTGAGGAAAAAGACATCATCTCCGACCGGATATTTATTGAAACAAACGCTGCCCGTAAAAGGGTGCGTGATACCGATATTGGTAAAAAACTCCAGGTTCAGATTCACGATTTGAGTATGTTGCTTACGGCATATAGAAAAGGATTGATTAAAGGGAGAAGCTAATTAGGGAACAAAGGCTAAGGTGGAGGAGAAGGCTGAGGATGAGAAAAGTTAACAGAAACGATAAAAAACATGGTTTATAAAGATTTTACACAGATGTCGGTCTGGCAAAAGGCCAAAACGCTCTTGGTAAGTATTTATAGCGTTAGTAAACAATTCCCTGATGATGAAAAATTTAGTCTGACATCTGATATCAGAAGAGCGGCAAACTCAGTTGTTCATAATATTGCTGAAGGTTATGGCCGGTTCGAGAGAATGGATAAAAGCCGGTTTTATAAATTCTCACGAGGGAGCGCATACGAAGTGATTAGTCAATTAATAGTTTCAACCGAATTAAAATATTTGAAAGATTCAGAAGTTAATCATATAATAGACAGCTATAAGGAAGTAATCACCGAACTGGATCTGCTAATTAAAACCGTGGAAAATAAATAATATCATGATTAAAACCCTAAACTCAGCCTTATCCTCATCCTTAACCTCAGCCTAAAAACATGACTAAAGTTTTCAAATTTGGCGGAGCATTAATGAAGGATGCGGATGGAATCCGGAAAGTTGCTTCTATAATTAAAGCAAATGCAAACGATCAACTGATTGTTGTTGTCTCCGCTTTGGGAAAAACCACGAACCAATTGGAGCGCATATTGCAATTATCAATCAACGGAAATCATAACGAGCTTTCTGAAGCTGTTGAAAATCTGAAAGAAAAACATTTCAAGATCGTTGATGCGCTTTTTACTGATCACCTGCATTGCCGAAACAAATTATCTGACCTTTTTAATAATCTCGAAATGCAGTTAAAAAATCTGGATCCGGATAAGTATGTCACATACGATCGCATTGTAAGCTTTGGGGAAAAGTTTTCTACACTGATACTCAATGCATATTTCGAATATATTAATCTTCCTTGCCAGGCCATTGATGCATGCAACATCATTATTACAGATGATAATTATACATCCGCGAAAATCAACTGGCAGCAAACAACAGAACAAGTAAATAAAAAGATTCATCCAGTTTTAGCTGCAGGACAATTTGTATTAACCGAAGGATTTATTGGATCAGATCCATCCGGAAACCCAACAACACTTGGCAGGGAAGGATCGGATTTTACGGCTGCTATACTTGCCAGCGCACTGGATGCTGATGAAGTAACCATCTGGAAAAATGTACCCGGTTTGATGAATGCCGACCCAAATCGTTTTAAAGACTGCATAAAATTGGATCAAATCTCCTACCATGAAGCTATTGAGCTGGCTTTTTATGGGGCTTCGGTCATCCATCCAAAAACGATCCAACCTTTGCAACAAAAGAATATACCTTTATTTGTAAGGTCGTTTGATGATCTGAGCATAAAGGCATCCGTCATCTCAAAAGATACTTCCATGGATGATAAACAACCGAAAGTAATCGTTAAAGACAAGCAGATATTATTGAGCATCAATTCCCGTGATCTGTCATTCATAGCCGAAGATCATCTGATGCAAATTTTCAATGCGTTCAGCAGCCATAAAATTCATATCAACCTGATGCAACATTCAGCCGTGAGTTTTTCGGTTTGTTTCGATAGTAACCTAAACAAACTAGAAGCATTGCTTTCCGATCTCAAAAATGATTTTACTGTCAAATACAACGATGGTCTGCAACTGATTACCATGAGGCATTACACCGAAGAACTTATCAGCAATTTTGTAAAGGGCAAAAAAATATTCCTGGAACAAAAGAGTCGATCGACTGTGCAATTACTTGTTCAGTGATTGGTTGAAAAAACAATGATCTTAACCATTCAGTAAAACTGATAAGCGGCATTATTTTCTATATTTGCCCGCAATTAATACGTATAAAAAATGAAAGATTCAGTTGCCATATTATGTGGAGGTGGCCCGGCACCAGGTATCAATTCAGTGATCAGTTCTGTAGCCCTTGTATTTCTGAAATCAGGTTACCGGGTGATCGGAATTCATGAAGGATATAAAGGTTTGTTCGCGGATCACCCGAAAATCCAGGAAATTGATTTTCATTTTGCCGATGATATTCACAAACGTGGGGGCTCGGCCTTGCAAATGAGCCGTCATAAGCCCAAAGACAGTGAGTTCAATACCCGTTTTTTTACTGAAAACAATGTACAACTGCTGGTAACCATAGGTGGTGACGATACGGCTTCAACAGCCAACAGGATATCAAAGTTTTTAATTGAACATGAAATAAGTATCCAGAACATTCATGTGCCCAAAACCATTGATAATGATTTGCCACTTCCGGAAGACACACCCACTTTCGGTTACCAGTCGGCTAAGCAGGAAGGTGTTCGGATTGCGCAAACCATTTATGAAGATGCCCGTACCAGTGGCAACTGGTTTGTTATATCTGCTATGGGTCGTGAAGCCGGCCACCTGGCTTTTGGTATCGGGGCTGCCATTCACATCCCGATGATCGTAATACCTGAAATGTTCAATAAAACTGAAATTACTTTTGATCGTATCATCAGACTGATCATTTCAGCCATTGTTAAACGCAAGATACTAGGCATTGATTATGGCGCAGCAATTGTCAGTGAAGGCGTTTTCCATTTTATGAGTGATGAACAAATTGAAAATTCAGGCATCAACTTTACCTACGATGATCATGGCCATCCTGAACTTGGAAATGTAAGCAAGGCACATATATTCAATATATTACTCCAGAAAAAATTAAAAGATCTCGGAATTAAAGTTAAAAGCCGTCCGGTGGAACTGGGATATGAACTCCGTTGTGTGCAACCTGGCGCTTACGACTTGCTTTACTGTGGATTGCTTGGTTATGGTGTAAAGAAATTATTTGACGAAGGCCGCACCGGATGCATGGTCACCGCTTCCCCTTCAGGTAAGATTTCGCCTTTGTACCTGGAAGATGTGGAAGATGAACATGGTAAAATAAAGCCACGCCTGGTAAATATGGAAGGCGCCAAACCCAAATTGATTTTTGAACATGGTTTGCAATTTATCGAACCGGGAGATTACGAGGAAGCGAAAGCTTATCTGGATGATCCCAAACAATATGATTTACGAGAAATTTTAAACTGGTAATCAGGTCCTTACAGGTTTAATCTTCTCACTTTTTCAACAATGGTCATGGCGAGTTTGTAATTTGATTCGTGTGTCCAGCCTGCAATGTGGGGCGACAAAACCACATGTTGCATCCCAATTAGCTTATGAAATGTATCTGGGAATTGCTCGTTATCCAGACTCTCAAAAGATAAGCCTTCATATTCCAATACATCCAGGCAAGCACCTAAAACTTTTCCGTTTTCAAGATTGGTAACCAGGTCTCTTGTGTTCACCACTTTTCCCCGTGATGTGTTAACAACATAAATAGGTTTTTTAAAACGGTTCAAATATTCATGATCTACCAGGTAGTGGGTTTCTTCGGTAAGAGGCACATGTAAGCTCAGGATATCACACTTTTCAAATAAGGTGCCCATATTACTTTCTTCAACGTAATTATCAGAATAGTCAAATTTATACTTATCATATGCCAACACACGCACATCAAATCCGCTAAGTTTTTTAGCGAATGCACTTCCTGTATTTCCGTAACCAATAATGCCAATTATTTTTCCACCCAATTCATAACCCCTGTTTTGCTCTCTTTCCCAAATTCCTTTTCTCACTTGCTGATCAGCAACCAATAAATTATTCAGCAGGCTTAACAACATGCCGATTGCTTGCTCACCCACGGCATCCCTGTTCCCTTCCGGTGCATTGATACAAGCAATATTTTTTTCCTTTGCAAATTCAATATCAATATTTTCCATGCCAGCACCTACCCTGCCAATAAATCTCAAATTTAAGGCTTCTGAAAGAAAGTCTTCATCCAGTTTCACTTTGCTTCTGATAATTATTCCTGCATAATCCCTGACAATTTTCTTGTAATCATTTCTTACGTATGCCGGAAATTCATCACATTGAAAACCATCTTTTTCCAGTTCAGATTTCAGTATGGGATGCGCGGTATCAATAAACAAGACTTTTCTACCCTTCATTTTAAAAACAAAACTTACATTTGTGCTCTCAATATCACGTGTAAAGTTACGATGGATATGGATACACCATCCATAAAAATCAACGATTGATTGAGAAATATCTTATATTAGATACCTTTTTTAAATAGCAAGAGCGGGTTTATGTGGCAATTCCTGGTAAGATTTATTTTAAGAAACCGGATTTCAATTCTAATTTTCATTGGGCTTCTTACGGTCTTTATGGGTTATAAAGGCAGCCAGATTAAAATGTCGTACGAAATGGCCCGTATGTTACCTAAGGATGATTCGATAACAATTGAATATGAAGAGTTTAAAAAGCAATTCGGGCAGGATGGCAGTGTAATTTTTGTTGCCATTCAAGATCCCGATCTTTTTACGCTGGAACACTTTAATGACTGGTACGACCTCAGTTATGATGTGCTTGAAATGAATGGTGTGAAAGAAGTATTGTCTGTTGCCAGGATATATAATTTAACACGAAACGACAGCCTTAAAAAGTTTGATTTTCTTTCCATAGTACCTGAAAAGCCAACCGAACAGCATACGGTTGATTCTATACAACAGATTGTATATAACTTACAGCTTTATGATGGAAGGCTTTTTAATAAAGAGACCAATGTGAGTATGATGATGATCACACTCACAAAAGAAATACTTAACTCAAAAGCGCGGATACAGTTAATTAAAGACCTTACAAACAGGATCGATGAATTTGGCGAAAAATATACCATCGATGTAAAATATTCGGGACTACCTTATATCCGCACTGTTACATCAAAAAAACTTCAGGATGAATTACTTTTCTTTGTATTCCTTTCGTTGTTTATAACGTCTGTTCTGTTGTTTATCTTATTCAAATCAGGGCGCGCTGTTTTGCTTGCCATGATTGTAGTGGTTATTGCTGTAATATGGGTTCTTGGATCAATTGTTTTATTTGGATACAAAATTTCCATCCTTACCGGAATCCTGCCGCCTCTATTAATAGTCATCGCTGTTGAGAACTCTATTTTTCTACTGAATAAATACCTCAGCGAATTCAGGGAGCATGGTAATAAGGCGAAAGCCTTAACAAGAATGATTTCCCGGATTGGAAATGCTAACCTGTTAACAAATGCAACCACGGCAGCCGGCTTCGCGGCATTTGCAATAACAAGTAATGAAATGCTTGTTGAGTTCGGAATTATTGCATCAATTAATATTTTTGTTGCCTACTTACTTACTTTATTCCTGCTACCTATACTTTTCAGTTTCTTCCCGGTTCCCAAACCAAAGCACATGAGGCATCTTGAAAAGAGCCTTATCAGCCGGATTATTGATCGCATTCTCATCATTGTTCAATACCATCGCAATGTAGTGTATATCATCACTATTATTTTCTTTACGGGCGGAATAATTGGTATAACACAATTAAAAACTACCGGTAATATTGTTGATGACATCTCCAAAAAAGATAAGCTATATAAAGACATGATCTTCCTTGAGCAAAACTTCAAGGGGGTTATGCCGCTTGAAATTACTGTTGATACAAAAAAGAAGAGAGGCATATTAAAGACATCATTTTTATACAAACTTGAACAGTTACAGGATACATTGGCCACCTATCCCGAGTTTTCAAAACCGGTTTCAGTTGTTGAGGTGGTAAAATCAGCCAAGCAGGCGTTCTACAGGGGAAACCCGGATATGTATTCATTACCGAATAACCAGGAGAAAAACTTTATTCTTTCCTATGTCCCCAATTTAGATGCCCATAACAAAACCTCCATTTTGAATGCTTTTGTTGACTCAACGCTTTCTAAAACGCGGGTCTCTATACAGATGGCCAATATCGGAACCAATGATATTGAACGAATTATTACCGATCTAAGACCAAAGGTGGATACTATTTTCCCTCCTGACAAATATGAAGTTGGTTTGACCGGAACAAGTGTTGTCTTCCTGATGGGAACCAATTATCTGGTAAAGAATTTATTTATGAGTCTCGGGCTGGCAGTAATTATTATTACACTCCTGATGGCACTGATTTTCTCTTCAGCCAGAATGATTTTGATATCTCTGATTCCTAATATAATTCCCCAGATTTTAACTGCTGGCATGATGGGATTTTTTGATATTCCTATAAAACCTTCTACAATTTTGATTTTTAGTATTGCCCTGGGTATCAGTGTTGATAATACCATTCATTATCTGTCAAGATATCGTTTGCATCTTAAACATACGAATTGGAATGTTAATAAATCAATACTTGCTGCGCTTAAAGAAACAGGCTACAGTATGATATATTCAGCTATCGTTCTTTTCTTTGGATTTTTGATTTTTACGCTTTCTTCTTTTGGAGGAACTGAAGCGCTTGGATATCTTGTGTCTTTTACTTTGGTTGTGGCACTTTTATCCAATATGTTTGTTTTGCCATCGTTATTATTAACCCTTGATAAGAGAGTACTGACAAAATCATTTAAAGAACCTCAGATTGAAGTATTTGATGAGGAAGAAGACATTGAACTCGACAAGCTTATTAAAGAAGAACTGAATCACCAGAAACCTAAAGAAGATAAATACACCAAATTATAAGGTGAATTATAAATTTGTATCATCCTGATAATAAAAATATAAACAAATGAAAGGTATTATTTTGGCAGGCGGAGCAGGTACTCGTTTACACCCGCTCACAATTGCAGTCAGTAAGCAATTGATGCCTATTTACGATAAACCAATGATTTATTATCCCCTATCCGTTTTATTAATGACTGGGATCAGGGATGTTCTGATCATTTCTACACCCCAGGACTTACCAAATTTTGAAAAATTGCTAGGCGACGGATCTCAAATTGGATGCCGGTTTACATATAAAGTACAGGAAATACCCAACGGACTGGCCCAGGCTTTTGTGTTGGGAGAAGAATTTATCGGACGAGATTCTGTCTCACTGATTCTGGGCGATAATATTTTTTATGGCCAGGGATTTCAAAAACTCTTAAAGACCTGCACCGAACCTGATGGCGGAATGGTATTCGCCTATCATGTTAAAGACCCGGAAAGATATGGTGTTGTAGAATTTGATAAAGATTTCAATGCCCTTTCCATCGAAGAAAAACCAACGAAGCCCAAATCACATTATGCAGTACCCGGATTGTATTTTTATGATAATTCGGTAGTGGAAGTGGCCAAAAACCTGCAACCCAGTGCCCGCGGTGAATATGAAATAACCGACGTGAACAAGCATTACCTTAAAGAAGGTAAACTAAAAGTCGGGCTAATGGGACGCGGCACTGCATGGCTGGATACAGGCACCTTTTCATCTTTAATCCAGGCTTCGCAGTTTGTAGAAGTAATTGAAGACAGACAAGGACTTAAAATTGGATGCATCGAGGAAATCGCTTATCATAATGGTTTTATTGATGCAAAGCAACTTGAAAAAATTGCTGAACCTCTTCTAAAAAGTGGTTATGGCGAATACCTGCTCGATCTTATTAAATAATTCAGAATTTCAAATTACATGGGCGGCTACGAAGAACTTATCACCTATTTTGAGGATCAACTCAGCCAACAGGCTTTCGGACATCAGCCGGGTGAATTATATGCACCTATCAGTTACACGGTTGGGCTTGGCGGTAAAAGAATACGACCGGTGTTAACACTCATGTCGTGTGAGTTATTTGGCGGTAAAAAGGAAGAAGCCCTTTCGCAGGCCATCGCTATTGAACTGTTTCATAATTTTACACTGATCCATGATGACATTATGGATAATGCGCCCATCAGGCGGGGTGAAGAAACTGTATTCAAGAAATGGAATGCCAATATTGCCATACTATCAGGCGATACCTTATTTGCACTGGCATACCAATACGCCCAACAAGCACGGATCGATATTTTACCTGAAACGCTGTCCGTTTTTAGTAAAACAGCCATTGAAGTTTGTGAAGGTCAGCAATTTGACCTGAACTATGAAAACAGGAATGATGTTTCAGTTGAAGAATACATCGAGATGATCCGTCTGAAAACCGCCGTATTATTCGGAGCCAGCTTAAAGATTGGCGCCCTGGTGGGTGGTGCATCCAAAAAGGATGCAGACACCTTATATGATTTCGGCATTAATATAGGGCTTGGGTTTCAGCTTAAAGATGATCTGCTGGATACTTTTGGTGATGAAGAAGTGTTTGGGAAGAAAACAGGAGGCGATATCATTTCCAATAAAAAGACATTCCTGTACCTTCAGGCTTTAGAGTTAGCTGATGAACAAACAAAAGCAGAGTTAATAAAACTATATAATACAAACCATCTTTCTGAGAATGATAAAACCCAACGGGTAAAAGACATATTCTCGCAGTTCGGGGTAGATCAATCTGCCAATAACCTCATTGACACCTATTACCTGGAAGGGATGAAAAAACTGGATTCCATTTCAATACATGAAACCAGCAAGGATATCCTGCGCGATGTAGCTCATCGAATGATTGACCGGGATAAGTAATTATTCATCAAAATTCATTTGTTCCAACCTGAGTTGTAACTTTTCCCATTCCGCATATGTGTTTTCAATATCCTTTGTGAGCTCGCCGTGTTCCTTATATAAGGCTCCCGATTTTATTTCCTCCTCATGATTTGACGGGTCGGCCAGTTTATTATTGACACCCTCCAACTTCATCTCCAGTTTTTCAACAATTTGCTCCAGGTCAGCTACTTTCTTTTCCAGCTTTCGCCTTTCCCTTTCAAACTCCTTCTTCTGTTCCCACTTGATCTTGGAATCACTCACCGGTCGTGAATCGGCATCCGACATTCTTTCATTTATTTCAAGCTCTTTCAGATCTTCCAGTTTTCTTTTTTCAAGGTACTCAAAAATATCACCCCGGTATTCTTTAATTCCTTTATTCCTGAATTCATACACCTTCGACGTCAACCCCTGCAGAAAATCACGATCGTGCGATACAATCACCATGGTGCCGGTAAACTGCAACAATGCATTTTTCAAAATGTCTTTTGAACGCATATCCAGGTGGTTGGTAGGCTCATCAAACAATAAAAAATTACTTGGTGTTAGTAACAATTTGGCCAACGAAAGGCGCGATTTCTCCCCACCGGAAAGTACTTTCACCTTTTTATCAATATCATCTCCCTGGAAAAGGAATGCGCCGAGTATTGATTTGAGCCTTGTGCGAATATCGCCCACCGCGATGTCATCCACAGTCTCGAAAACAGTTTTATTGGCATCCAGCATCTCCCACTGGTCTTGCGCAAAATATCCAGTCTCGACGTGATATCCCAGTTTCACTTCTCCCTGATGATCAAGCCTCCCGGCAATGATCTTGGCAAGCGTCGTTTTACCTTCCCCATTTTTACCTACGAAGGCAATTCGTTCTCCCTTCAATATCTCCAGGTTGATGTTGTCCAGCACATGATTCTCGTCATAATGCTTACTGATATTTTTACACTCAACCGTTATTTTACCGCTGTGGGGAGCCGGGGGAAATGTGAAATGAATAGCAGATTGATCAATTTCATCCAACTCTACCCGATCTAATTTCTCCAAATGCGTTATACGGGATTGCACCTGTTTCGATTTGGTATTTTTATACCTGAATCGTTCAATAAATCTTTCTACTTGTCTTACTTCAGCCTGCTGGTTATTAAAAGCTGCCTTTTGCTGCGATAATCTTTCTTCACGCAATTGCACATATTGAGAATAAGGCACTTTATAATCATAAATTTTACCATTCGTGATCTCGATGGTTCTGTCGGTTATATTATCCAGCAAAGCCCTGTCGTGTGAAACGATCAATATCGATCCATAATAATTTTTTAAAAATTCTTCAAGCCATTGGATGGATTCGATATCCAGGTGGTTGGTAGGCTCATCCAGTAATAAAAGGGCAGGTTTCAACAACAGCAATTTAGCAATCTCCACCCGCATTTGCCACCCGAAACTGAATTCCGTTAAAGGTCTTTCAAGATCATTCTGTTTGAAACCCAAACCAAAAAGTACTTTTTCGGTATTGGCCAGCAACTTATCAGGTTCATAAATCAGCAGTTTGTGATTTAATTCATCCAGTTCGATCAACAACTTGCTGTAATCATCAGAATGATAATCCGTTCTTTGCTGCATTGCCCTGGTTAATTCAGCGATCCTTTCATTCAGTTTATTGATAAATTTGAAAGCTTCCAGGGTTTCTTCCCTGATGCTTTTTGAACTGGTAATCACTTTTTCCTGCGGCAAATATCCGATGGTAATATCATTGGGATAAGCAATGGTACCTGTATCTGACTTTATTTCGCCTGCAATTATCTTCAATAAAGTGGTTTTACCCGAACCGTTCATACCAGCCAGGCCCACACAACCTTTGTCGTTCAGGTTAAAAGTAATGCCTGAAAAGAGCGGCGTTCCACCAAATTCTTTTGTTATGTTATTGATTGATATCAAATGTCCTTGAATTGAAGCGCAAAAATAGCACAAAAAAAGGGCTGCACAATGGCAGCCCTTTCTGTTTATTAAGTTCAGTAATGAACCTGCTATCTTGCTACTGCAAAACGCTTGGTTATTACTTCACTTTCGGTTTCAATGCGTACAACGTATACGCCTGACTCGAAGTTCGAAGTGTTCAGAACATAGGTGCTCTGGTTCATCTCTGAATCCATCACCACCTGACCAACGTAGTTGATCACCGTGAGCCTGGTCATCTCTGCACTGGCAGTGATCGTTACCTGGTCGCGGGTTGGGTTAGGATACAGATTGGTTGTCAAAGCTTCTGGATTCTCTACGTCGGTGATAAATACACATACATAGTCGAATTCTTCTGCTACATCCATTGCAAAGTCTGATTCACATTCGTCTTCTTCACTCATGTAAACAGCTGTTACTTTATAACAGTAGCCCGTCTGAATGTCAACTTCCGTGTCGAAGTAACAGTATTCTGTTACTCCTTCCTCTGCCATTACCTGCCCTACCATCATGTAATCATCTGCGCCTTCCATGCTCCGGTACACGTTAAAGTGTGCCAATGCACGTTCTGCAGGACGCTGTACACTTACGCCGGAACTGTGATTTGAAACAGCAATATTAAATTGTTGCTGCCCAACTCCTGGAGCTAATAATACAGAGTTCTGTACGGATCC
>PKSW01000177.1 GCA_002869465.1 Marinilabiliales bacterium | reverse complement strand
TGGTTTTGGTTGACGGATAATTGCCAGTCTTCGTTTACATAAACCATTCCCGGTGTTTCAAACCCAAAATCGATCAGTTTGTTCTCGTAATAACTCACCAGGTCAATTTTGCCTTCTTTTTTTAGTTCAATTACCTTTTTACCTACCGTGAGGAACATGTCGAGAATGGACGATCCGTGTTCAGCCCTTAATTGTTCTGCAAATTCGAAAATAGAATTTATAAAGGGGCGTATCTGTTCTTTATCAAGTTCATCAATAGTTTGACGAAGCATTTTATTCAATTTCCAGATCAGTCGTTCCTGGTGGGCTTCCATGCCATCCAGTTGCAGCAGGTAAAAAATAAAATGAAATTGCTCAATGAATGTTTTGAGGGTATCAACAGCATTGGCAAAACATTCAGCCACCTGGTCATAATCCGGTATTTTTTCAACCAGTTCATGCCAGCTGTTAATCGATTCAATCTGCTCTGAAAGGGAAGCGAACCATTTGCTTCCAATTTGGGTTCTCAGTTCATCAATTTCACTTTTCAGGATATCTTTTTCCTGTTCAATCCACTGTTCAATATCAGAACTCTTTTGCCAGAATTTGATATTTTCAATATAAACCGCTTTTGTGAAAGCAAGTATTTTCTCTTTTAGCTTCGGATGATCAGCTTCCTGATTTAAATACCTTTTAATATATTTTGAAGCCATGATAAAGCTTCTTGGATCTGACTTAAAACCATCAATCAATGTTTGAAGGCAAATTTCGATCAATTCAATATGCGGTTTTTTATCCTTTGAAAGCGTATGAATGAACTCCAGCAGCGTTCGGACAATCATTACCTTTAATTTCGGATTGTCGCAACTCAGCAGTAATTCCTGCATCAGTTGAACGGGCGTTTGCAATGCTTCATCTGCGTTTTCAAGGGCTATATAAAACCAGAAATCTGTTAAAAGGATACTCCTTAGCTCTTCGGCAACAAATTTTTTATTGGAGAACGGATGCTGGAACTCAATAATGCAATCGTTTGCACGTTTGTGGATTCCGTAGTACTTTTTTGATAGGTCTATAAACGACTGATAATCAGGAGGTATTTTAATGTCCTTATATCGGGTTTCGGCAAGGTTGGCTTCAAGTGCTTTTGATATGAATTTTTCTTCCATCGAATGCTGAATAAGCTAAATGACCATAATTATTATTAATACTTTTGCTATGCTTAAAAGCTGAGAAACAAAGATAAAGTATCTCAGTTATAAAATGGAAGACTAAAGTTTAATTTATAAAAACACAAAAATGACAAAGATTAAAATTGGAATTAACGGATTTGGACGCATAGGAAGAAACGTGTTCAAATTGGTTGAAGAAAGATCGAACATGGAAGTTGTTGGAATTAATGACCTGACAGACACCAAAACACTCGCTCACTTGCTAAAGTATGACTCAACGCAAGGTAAATTTAATGGTACCGTTACTCATGATGCAAATAACCTGATTGTAAACGGAAGATCAGTTCCTGTTACGGCTGAAAGATCACCGATCGATATAAAATGGGTGCAAACACCTGATGTTGTTGTTGAAGCAACCGGTATTTTCCGCGTTAAAGAAAGCAATAAAGGCGGCTATGGCGATCATTTAAAAAATGGAGCCAAAAAGGTAGTTTTGACAGTTCCTGCCAAAGATGAAATTGACCGGATGATTGTACTCGGTGTAAATGATAATGAATTGCGCGATGAAGACCAGTGTGTTTCAAATGCCTCATGCACAACCAACTGTTTGGCCCCGGTTGCCAAAGTATTGAATGACAGGTTTGGAATTGAGAATGGTCTGATGACCACTATTCATGCTTATACTAATGATCAAAGAATTTTGGATGCCCCACATTCTGATTTAAGAAGGGCCCGTTCAGCAGCCGTCTCACAGATACCTACAACAACTGGTGCTGCTAAAGCGGTAGGAAAGATCATTCCTGATTTGAATGGCAAACTGGACGGTATGGCTATACGTATTCCTACACCTACTGGTTCACTGGTTGACCTGGTGGTGAATTTGAAAACAGAAGCATCCAAAGATGAAATCAATGCAGCCATGAAAGA
>PKSW01000178.1 GCA_002869465.1 Marinilabiliales bacterium | reverse complement strand
TGCGAGGCAAATTTAATAAAATGCACGTATGTATCTTTTTAAATAAGTGAATATATGCAGATAAATACCAATTTAGAATGGTTCAAATTTAATAGTCTTATTTTTTCATTGATCGATATCCTGGATGTCAATCACTTTGTTTAAAAGTGCATATACTGTCAACCCAGAAACCGTTTTTATACCGAGCTTTTTTGTGATGTTCTTCCGATGCGTCATGACGGTATGAACGCTTAAAAATAATTTTTCTGCCACTTCCTGGTTGGTCAATCCAAGCGTAATGTGTTTTAAAATGGTTAGCTCTCTTTCCGTTAGAGGCTGATTTTTGTCGGATGCTTTTTTGCTTTTTTTATGTCCAATGATTTGACTTAGGGAATTCATCAGTTCATGTTTACCGTCTTTTATATGGAGGGTGTTGGCAAAACGGCTTTTAATGTGATCGGCTGTGTTGCCGCTGATCAGACCGATGACAGTGGCTTCATTGTTAAGAGAGCGTATAAATGTATTTAATGAATCTGTTATCGCTTTCGGATTAACAATTACACAATCAGGTTTCAGCGTATTAATTTTTTTTACGAGGTTTTTTTCCGT
Organism: Marinilabiliales bacterium; assembly: GCA_002869465.1. Classification (GTDB taxonomy): domain Bacteria; phylum Bacteroidota; class Bacteroidia; order Bacteroidales; family F082; genus UBA4459. The sequence continues at coordinate 1,487 of PKSW01000178.1, read as the reverse complement.
TCCGTCATATATCTCCGCCAGATATATACCCTGGAATTCCTTTAGCAATTCCTCTATACCTGATCTTAACAGGTACGAACGCTCAATAAGTATGACTGTGATTTTTTGTATCACCTTATCAGATCATTTTTTGAATTGTAAATTCCATAGCTTCTACCTTAGGTACTAGGATTATATCTTCGATACGGGCATGTTCACGTAGGTCCTTTTCCAGATCAAAAAGTTCCAGTAGTATCCTGTAACTTGTCAATTCATTGCTGGGTGCGGGTAAATATTTGATAATTAAATTTTTCAGGTCGAAGAGCTTTTCTTCCACATTATCGTGCTCATTTTCATAATCCATGATCGAATAGGCCTCCATTCGCTGAATTAATTCTTCCGGTACTTTTCCACTTTCGATGGCTTTTTCAAGTTCATATATATAAGGGTAAACCAACTCTTCCTCCCGGTCAATATGACGGGTAAATTCCTCCTGGTATTCCTTAAAAAAGTTCAATGCCAATTGATACCTGTCTTTATGCTGGACTGATTCTTCCGTTAATTTAAAGATCAGATTTTTAATATAAGGGATTTTTTGTTCTGTATAAAACTGATGTGCCTTCTTTAAATACGCAATCAGCATGGCTGTATGAAAACTTTGCAAGTGTTTTTTCGGGAAGTATTGTGGATCGTGATAGGTATTTAAAATGGTCAGGAAAAACTCCGTGTTTACACTTTTATTTATACAGATATCTTCAATTGTAACATCGCCAAAGCCAAGGTGTATTCCAAAACGGTTAATAACAGGGATTAAACTGAAATCGTGATGGATAACATCCGCCAGTTTCATGTCTTTTTCAATGCGCATTTTAAATGATTTTGGGCAAAAATACATATAATATATTCGCAGATGATTGGAAGAGAGCAGTACTCAACTGTATGAATTATTCTAATCGCTGTTTACAATATCGCCTGACAAAATGCGGTCGATAAGTAATTCCACCCGATGTTGTGAAGTAATTTTTGGTAACCCGGTATATTTTTCGGAGACGATCAATGCGTTGATAAGGTCGAAGGATTTTTGGCTTTCAAAACAACAATATCCCAACGCTTTCATTTTTTTGGCCAGATATTCCTGTTCTGTTTGCCCGGGGGTGGGAATAAAAATCGCTTTTTTCCCAAAAACGCATAGGTCCATAATGGTAGAAAAACCTGGTCGGCTGACAATAATAGATGCAGATTGGATCATTTCAGCCATTTGTGTATCACCCACATGCGAAATAATCCTGATATTTTCTTTTTGAATTTCTGTATTCTCCTCCGGTTTGCTTTGAAGGATGGTTGTTTTTAGACCGCTTTTTAGCGCTTGCTTTGAGATCAGGTTTTCAAGTATGCTGCGCTGTGGCTCAGGACCGGATAGTATAACAAGTAGATCAACCCCCTCAACATGTGATTTCTTAGAGGTGGTTTTAAACCTGCTGTGCGGACCTATAAAATGATAATTTCTG
>PKSW01000260.1 GCA_002869465.1 Marinilabiliales bacterium | reverse complement strand
TTTGGGTTTGCTGTCGGTACCATTGGTTTTTGGGGTGCAGTGCTTATCATTCTGTTAGGTCATATGGTTACTATTCCAACAGCACTTGCCATTTCAGAACTTGCAACCAATAAGCGAGTGGAAGGAGGCGGTGAATATTTCATCATATCGCGATCGTTTGGATTAAATATAGGTGCTACGATTGGTATTGCACTCTTCATGTCGCAAGCCATAAGCGTGGCTTTTTATGTGATTGCTTTCACGGAAGCATTTGAATTTGTATTCACATATGTTTTTGAATCCTATGATATATTATTGCCCAGGCAGGCGATTAGTATCCCAGCCATGTTGATATTGGCTGCTCTTATTTTGACAAAAGGGGCCAACCTGGGAGTGAAGGCTTTGTATTTTGTCGTGGCTATTCTGGCCGCTTCATTAGTCTTGTTTTTTCTAGGGACAACTGAATATCATACGGAGAACAATTTCAGTTTTTTTGAAACCCAATTCCGTAATTCCAGTGATTTTTTCATCGTTTTTGCGATTATATTTCCAGCATTTACTGGTATGACAGCGGGAGTTGGACTATCAGGGGATTTAAAAAAACCATCAAAATCAATCCCGATTGGTACCATTTCAGCTACGATTATAGGAATGATACTTTATTTTTTCATAGTCTATAAATTTGTTGTTTCAGCAAGCCCTGAGGATATGATGAATGATCAGATGATCATGGCTAAGATTGCTCTTTATGGAGCTGTCGCCGTTCCTATTGGTCTTGCAGCATCGACAATTTCATCTGCCTTGGGCTCGGTAATGGTGGCACCACGTACATTGCAAGCGATTGCTATGGACAGGGCTTTCCCTTCAAAATCAATCAATAGATGGCTTGCCCGCGGAAGGGAAAAAGACAATGAACCGATAAACGCTTCGCTTGTCACCGTTCTAATTGCCTTGCTTTTTGTAGCATTGGGTAATGTGAACTCAGTCGCTTCAATTATTTCCATGTTTTTCATGGTCACTTATGGTTCCTTGTGTTTGATTTCCTTTCTAAATCATTTTGGATCATCTCCATCGTATAGGCCCTCATTTAAATCAAGGTGGTACTTGTCGCTAATGGGTTTCATTGTTTCTATATGGGTAATGTTCAAAATAAATACACCTTATGCGTTGCTTGCTTTTGCAGTAATGGCTATGATGTATTTATACCTGAACAAAATCTATAAAAACCGGAAAGGGTTTGCTTCTATTTTTTCTAATGCAATTTTCCAGGTGAATAGGAATTTACAGGTGTATTTGCAAAAAACGGGCGGAAGAAGAACATTTAAGGAATGGCGGCCCAGTGCTATTTGTATTTCTAAAGATTCTTTCAAACGCGATAAGGCTTTTAAGTTATTGAGCTGGATTTCATATAAATATGGATTTGGTACTTATTTACACCGTATAGAAGGCTATTACTCAAAAGAAACCAATAAACAATCGGAGCAGGAACTCGCAAGGCTGATCCAGAAAGTGAAAGGAATTGGCAGTCATGTGTATGTCGATACGATCATTTCACCTTCCTATACTTCAGCAATTGCGCAGGCCATCCAGATTCCGGGTATTGCAGGCATGGAAAATAACATGGTCATATTTGAATACAATAAGGACGTTGGAGATAATGTAAGTTTTATCATTGAAAATTTCGCCCTGGTAAATGCCGGTAATTTTGATGTGATCATCCTGGCAAGCGATCATCGCGAAATTGGTTACAAAGGAGGTATCCACCTTTGGATCAAATCAACCGATACTGAGAATGCCAACCTGATGATATTGTTAAGTTTCATTATTCTTGGACATCCTGACTGGAAAACAGGCGATATAAAGATATTTGATATTTGCAAACCGGGGGAGGAAGAAGTAACCAAAGAGAATTTGAATAAACTGGTGGTTGAAGGCAGGCTGCCAATTACCTACAAAAACATCAGCGTATTGGTAAGTGAGCCTAATATTTCTTCCAAAGTGTTAATTAATAAATATTCGGCAGATGCCGGGATAACCATGATCGGGTTCAGAGAGGAAAAGATTAAACACGAAAAGGAAAAGGTATTTGAAGGTTACA
>PKSW01000407.1 GCA_002869465.1 Marinilabiliales bacterium | reverse complement strand
GGAAGAAATTTTACCTTCTGATAAATTTATTCGCATTCATAAATCTTACCTAATTTCCATTGATAAAATAGAAAGTATTGAACGCAACCGGATTAAAATTGCTGGTGAGAGATTGCCCATAGGGAATAGTTACAGAAGGCAGTTTTATCAAATCATTGAGAACAGGCAGGCTAACTAGTTTCTGTAATTTTGCGCTTTATCGCGTTTAGCAAACGTCTTCATTTAGTTTATTTATCTTCGCATCTTTATCTTACGATATGGATCCAACTAAGAAACAGCAGGCAGAAACTTTGTACTTAATTCTCGCCAGTCTTTTTATAACATCCCTGGTAACCAGCAACCTCATTTTTCAAAAATTTTTTCATTGGAACCCATTTGGGTTGTTTGAGTTTGAACTTTCGGTGGGTATCATTGCCTATCCCATTACATTTTTGGTGACCGACATTATTTCAGAAATATATGGCCACAAAAAAGCTAACCGTGTGGTAATGGCGGGCGTATTTGCCAGTGCCTTTGCCCTACTGATTGTAGTTGTTTCCACCAAAGCAACGGCAACTATATGGTCGCCTATTGATGACGGGACCTTCAAACACGTATTTGGATTTACTTTTATAGCTGTAGGCGCCTCTCTTGCCGCCTATTTGCTCGCGCAGTTTCTGGATGTGCAAGTTTTTCATTTCTGGAAAAGAATGACCAAAGGAAAGCATCTCTGGTTGAGAAATAATTTTTCTACTTTTACCTCTCAACTTGTGGATACAGGAACCGTTTTGCTGTTGCTTTGCAGTTTTGGAGTGATCGAATGGCGTTTATTCTGGTTGTTATTATTGAACGGTTACCTGTTTAAAGTAATGTTCGCCTTGTTCGATACGCCCATTATTTATGCCGTTGTTCATTTTACTCGCAGATATTTCGGTTTGAAAGGGGATGGTGCAGAAATCACTTTTAATGACAAATAGAAATGGAATTGTTTTATAGAAAGTTCGGTAATGAAGGGGATCAAGCCGTCATCATCTTGCATGGCCTGTTTGGCATTTCAGATAACTGGGTGACTTATGGAAAAGACTTAGCCGACAAAGGGTATGAAGTATTTATTCCGGATCAGCGTAACCATGGCAGGTCAGAACATTCAGACGATTTTAATTACCTGGCATTAACCAACGACTTGTTTGATTTTATTGATGCTGAAGAAATTGAAAACCCAATATTAATTGGTCATTCAATGGGCGGTAAAGTGGCCATGCGCTTTGCAGTCAGTTATCCCGAACTGGTTAAAAAATTGATCGTTGTGGATATTGCACCCAGGGAATATGGCCCGAGGAAACACCACCTAAGCATTATAAAAACAATGCTTGCGGTTGACCTTAATAACGTAAAGAGCAGGACTGACGTCTCGACCTTTCTGAAAAAAGGTATCGCTGACGAAAGGATTCGTCAATTCATTTTAAAAAATTTATACCGGAAGAATAAAAATGAATTTGAATGGCGGATAAATCTCGGGGCCATTTCCGATAACCTTGAAAAAATGTTTGACAGCATTCAGGAAAATAAGGCATATAAGGGACCTGTTTTATTCATCAAAGGAGGAAACTCAGATTATATTTTATCTGCTGATTATAAGGATATTTATACCTTTTTTCCTTATGCAGAGATTGTTACCGTTGAGGGGGCCACACATTGGGTACATGCTGATGAACCTGATGAATTTCAGCAGCTGACTTACCAGTTTCTGCAGCAGGAATAAAAAAAACCCTCTCAATGAGAGGGTTTGAACAAACACGAAAACAAGTAAAAATAACAAGTCTAATTCACGACGCGAATCTTGGTACTTATTATATTTTCTCCTGCATTTAGTGTGAGTATATAGAGTCCGTTATCAAGTCCATCTGTATTCAATTGATAGCTCATCCTAGTATTTGAACTGGCAAATGATGCTTCTTCAATCATCTTGCGACCTAATATATCATATAGAGCTATTGAAATTTCAGCATCTTTCATAAGACTGTATTCAACGTTTAATAAGCTGGTTACCGGGTTTGGATATGCTTTGAATTGTGACTCATCAAACAAAGTCTCTTCTGT
>PKSW01000345.1 GCA_002869465.1 Marinilabiliales bacterium | reverse complement strand
GTTTGGCTTCAATATTTCAAAACTCAAATTATCAGCACCGTATTTTATAATATCTCTTTTTTCCATTAACTCCAACTGGCTTTTTATACTAAATCTGTCTGTTTCGATGATATTGATTTCATTTTTTATGATGATCTTTTGTGTTACTTCAATGAGTTGTTCAACATCTTCAATTTTGACATCTTTATTATAATTACTTAAAAACTGGATGGAGCTATATACCAGGTGCTCTTTAAATATAGGCAACATAGCAACTACTCTTGACCTGACCTCGTTGCAAATTCCAATGGCGTAACTGTTATTTTCATCTGGTTCGTGCTCAGCAACAAATTGGTTATAGCTCACTGGTTTTCCAAATCCAAGATAGACTCCCCTGATATCTCTTGATGAATGGGTCTTTTTCAGATTAATGAATCTTTTCATCAAGTCTGTTTCTTCGGCTATATGGTTACGCTCGGTCGTTAACTTTTTCTCATCAGGATTTTCTGACCAGTTGATGGCAATAGGTACAAAAATGATATCTTCAAATTCTGTTTGCTCCATTAGTTTGCCGAATATTTCTTCGATGGTGCCAATAATTCCTTTTCGGAACATGCCTATTTTTCCATCCCGAGGCCGTGTGCCTTCCTGGAACGACATAATTTGATTACCGGCCATGATGCTTGCCCCAAGGTATGACGATAAAAGCCTGTAGTAATGTTCATCCTCAGCGTATTTATCCCTTCTGATCTTAAAAGCTCCATACCTTTTTAACACAAATACCGAAGGTTTGTTCCGGAACAGGTTTTCGCCGGCTGCCGTTATTGGGATGGGCATATGTTCAGTTAAAAATGTATAGCCAATGATAAACTCATCCAAATGTGATTTATGGTTGGGCATATAAACGACTATATTTTTAGTCGTATCAATGGCTGAAAAATCAAATTGTGATTCAAAAACAATCCTTTTGGCAGTTGGAAGAACAAGTGGTTTGAGAAACTTCGTCAGCCCAATGATGTTATTCTTTTTATTTGCTGCAATATCCTTAATTTCTTTCTTTATCTCATTTAAGTGTGCTTTCGACAGGTGTTCTGAACTTACAGGAAACTGGCACCCATCGTAGAGTTCTGCAGCTTTATTTAATATATCTTTTAAGTTGTTTTTTATCATTTGTTTTGATAAGTGTATTCATTCCGAAACGATAAAGATATATCGAAATCTATAAAAAGCAAGAATTGCGAGTTTAAAAATAGGTTTATCTCACCTTCAACATCTTCCCATTAGATAAGTGATCTCCAACCTGCAACCTATAATAGTACACACCATCTGCAATACCTTTCGCATTCCATATAAGTTGTTGGCTACCTTTTTGTTGGCTTTCTGTAACTTGGTAAACTTGCCTGCCTGTCTGGTTATATATATTAAGTATTACTTTCACAGGTTGTTTTAGTTGATATGTAAAGGTTGTTGAATTAGAGAAAGGATTGGGATAAAGATTGACCAATAATGAATTTGGTATTAATTGCTGATCATATCCAACCGTCCCTCCATTATCTGTATGCAAAATCGTTCCGAAATCACCAGCTACCCATCCCTTGTCTTGATCGATAAGACATATTGCATATATATGCCTGACACAGAGTCTTTCCTGTTGAATCCAATTTTCGCCCCCATCATCTGTATAAAAAATCCAAGAGTTATTCCCTGTAATCCATCCGACAGATTTATTGGCAAAATAGATATCTCTATGCCAATAGTCTATTCCGAGTGAATCATAATTCCATATTATTCCTCCATTTATAGTGTGCAGCACAGCACCATTATTACCGACAACCCACCCCGTATTTTCGTCAATAAAATATACACTTTCCAGTGTGTCAGTTACACCACTTGGCTGTAAATCCCATGTGACACCACCGTTATCAGTACTCAATATTATGCCTAATTCACCAACTGCATAACCTTTTTGTTGATCTAGGAAAAAAATATCTTTTAAGCTCACTCCTGTGCCACTTGATTGCAAATTCCAATCAATCCCACCATTTATAGTATTTAAAATAGTGCCGCCAGTACCACAAGTCCATCCTGATAGAGAACCAGTAAAATTCAGTCCATACAACCAGTAACTATCATTTTGATATTGTATTTCCCAGTTTTGTCCACCATCTAATGTTTTAAGAATACTTCCTTCTTCGCCCACAATCCATCCTATTGAAGGATCAACAAAATCAACGTCTTCTAACCAGGTATTTAAGTTAGTGTTTTGTTCAGTCCATGTTTCACCTTCATCTGCTGTTGAAAGCACAATGCCGTTTTCTCCCACAGCCCAGCCTTTTTCTGCATCATTAAAATCAAGACCGTGTAATGACAAAGTAGTACCAGTTCGTCTTCTTTCCCATGTTTCGCCCCCATCGCTCGTTTGAATCATTGCTCCATCGTATCCTACAACCCAACCTTCCGCATTGGAAGTGAAAAACAAACCGCCGTATTGCCAATCCGCCGGACAATCCTGTTGCAGCCAATTCAATCCGCCATCAGTGGTATGCAGAACTGTTCCTACCAACCCTCCCACAGCCCAACCATTATTTTCATCTAAAAACTGCACACCATATAGGCGTTCTGTTGTTCCTGAACTCTGCGGGTTCCATGTTGACCCACCATCGGATGTAGTTAAAATGATTCCGTTCAAACCAACTACCCAACCATGCAGCATATCAACAAATGAAATATCCCACAGACCCTCAGAAGTACCGCTATTTTGCTGCAACCATGTATTTCCACCATCAATTGTTTTCAGTATAGTACCTTCGTTACCTATAATCCACCCAGTTAAATTATCGACAAAATGACAGGCATTCAATGGGACGTCAACTCCACTTTCCTGCAACGACCATGTGATTCCATCGGATGTATGTAGAATGGTAGCAGCGCTTCCAACCACCCATCCATGGATATTATCGCTGAAATACATATATCTCAGCCAACCGCTTGGGCCAGAATATTGACTTACCCATGTTTCACCACCATCAGTTGTATGCAATATGTTACCCGGCCCCCCTGCAATCCATCCATCGTAATTATTATTAAACCAAACACCCCTAAGCAGAGGAATGGTATCAAAAACTGATATTGACCAGTTTTGCCCTCCATCTGAGGTGCTCAGCACACCAGCGCGCCCAATAGCCCATCCGTGGTTTTCATCATTAAAAAAAATCTCATAAAGGTGGTTCGATTGAGGCTTTGGATTCTGCCACTCCCATTGGGCAAATCCTGATGTAAAAATAATTGAGAAAATAAGAGCTAAAGTTGTTTTCATAGCAGTGAGTTTTTAAGTTTATACCAGATTTTTAAAGAAGCATGTAAGATACAACAATCATTGATTAATGTCAAGAGAATTAACAAATAAGCTTTTATCTTTGCTGAACTAAAAACTAATAAGTATGTCCTGGACCTGCCCGGAATGTAAGCGTACTTTTAAAAAGAAAAATCAATCCCATAGCTGCGTAAATAAAAGCCTGGATGCGCATTTTCTAAAAAAAGAACCGCAGGTGCGTGCCACTTATGATGCGCTGGAAAACCGATTAAAATCCATCATTGTTTTCCAGGTCAGTCCGGTCGTTAATGCGATTATGTTTACTTCAGAAAGTACATTTCTAGCCATTAAGCCCAAAAAAAGATGGATCGACCTGGAATTTGCACTGGATTATGAAGCCAATGAGTTTCCTATCCACAAAATTGTAAGAATATCTAAAACGAGGTTTGCTCATTTTATCAGGATACAGGAACCCCGGGATATTGATGATCAACTCATTGGATGGATTAAAAAAGCTTATGAACTTATTTCAGAGAATGTATAAATTTGCCCTCTAAACATCATCATATGTTACAAAAGCTTTCATCACTTGTTTTAAAATTAATGGGATGGACCATCATGAGTGAGGTTCCTCCGAACCTGAAAAAGGCCATTGTTTTGCAAGCGCCTCATACCAGCATGATGGATTTCGTGATCGGCAGAATTGCTTTCTGGCATTATGGTGTTAAAATAAACTTACTGGTTAAAAAAGAAGCAATAGATACATGGTATGGTTTTCTTATAAAAGCAGTGGGTGGTATTCCGGTTGATCGGCAAAAAAGCACAAAATTGGTAGATCAGGTTGCTGAAAAATTTGACAAAAGCGAATCACTATTTTTGGTTGTAACTCCTGAAGGCACGCGCACCCGTGTTGACAACTGGAAAAAGGGGTTTTATTATATCGCATTAAAAGCCAAGGTTCCCATTCTTGTTGGGTTTATTGATTACCCAAAAAAAATCGGCGGTATTGGTCCGCATGTTTATCCTAGCGGAGATTTTGACAAAGACATGAAAGAAATTGAAGGATATCTTCGTGGATTTACCGGTAAAAATAAAGGCTGGTACAATCTTGAAAATTTTGATTAGGAAGTAGAGTCCTGGTTTTTGATTTTCCAATAGGCGTTTTCATCTTCTTCCAGGTATTCTTCCTCTTCATATTCCCATGAATACTTTTTTCTTTTTGGTCCGGAGTTTTTATAATAGAAAGCCAGAATGGCACCTGATAAAAAACCTCCCAAATGTCCTTCCCATGAAATATTCTCCTTTGGGAAGAAATCAGGAAAAACACCCCAAACGATACTACCATATAAAAACGCAACGACAAGCGCCAGGGCAGCCAATCGTGTATCGCGCCGTATGGCACCACTCGCAAACAGGAATGCTGCCAGTCCGTATATTAAACTACTGGCACCAATATGATACGAGTCTTCATGCCCGCTCAGCCATATAAACATCCCCGATAGCAACCATATTCCGATAAGCACTCTCAGGGAAATCTGCCTGTAAAAATAGAAAAGCGCCACTGCCAACACCAAAAAGGAAACAGAATTCGCCATCAGGTGATGCATGTCGCCATGCAGAAAAGGAGAAAGTATGATGCCGGGGAGGCCATCCAAATGCATCGGGTGCACACCCAACCAGGATAAACGTATATCAAATGCTAATTCCACTATTTTCACTATCCACATAATGAACAGCAAAATGAATGGGATATAAACAGAACTTAGTAGTTTCTTCTTTTCAATGCTCATAAACACTTTTTGAAAAATAGTGAAATTCACCGCTCAAATAACGTGCCTGAGTATTTTAACACGAAATTCACATGACAAACTAGCTTATCAATTATATTTGCGGTTTGTTTCCAGACTGTACCAATTTAATACCTTACGAATATGAAAAAAATACTTTACATCTTGTTCATTCCGCTTCTTTTTTCCTGTTCAAATAAAGCACCTGAATTAAATATTGAATTGATAAGGCAAGCCCATTTAAGTGACCTGCCTTCAGCATCTGGAATCGAATATACCAATGGAATTACCTATCTGGTAGGTGACGATATGCGCTGGCTGGTCGCATTGGATGACACATGGAATGTAACCGGAAAAATGGCTTTATCTGCCATTGACACACTGGCGAATAACAGGACACCCTGGAATGTAAAAGCAGATTTTGAATCTATTGCTGCTTTCAATTTTGAGGATACGAAATATTTACTGGTTCTTTCATCTGGCTCGATGTTAGACACAAGAGATACGGCCCATTTAGTGCAATTTGCTGACAGCCTGACATTTTTTAAGAAGAACATCAGAACACTATACGAAGATATTAAATCACTGGCCGGAATACCGGATAGCAACGAGATCAATATTGAAGGTTTGGCCATATCAAATACATCTGCTTACTTATTCCACCGGGGCAATGTGTATGAAAACTTCATTGCTGAAATACAACTCGATGCATTAATGAACTACTTATTATCCGGAAACGATGCAGTGCCAGCTATAAAAATCCATACCATTCATTTGCCCACTTATAACGAAATCCCTTCTGGTTTGTCAGGAGCCTGCATGTTGCCTGATCAATCGGCTATTTTATACACCGCTTCCCTTGAGGATACAGACAGCGAATTATACGACGGTGAGATTTTAGGGAGTTTTATTGGATATATTCCTTTGGATAAATTGCAGGAAGGAATATCATTCACGAGTCTTTTAAAAGATAAAAATGAACTTCCCATCAACAAAAAGCTGGAAAGCATTGTTATAAAATCTGTGTCAGACAATAAGATGCTTATTCTGTCAGTTAGTGACAATGATGATGGCAGTTCGGACATTTTTGAAATGAATATTTACCTCAATAACCTGGATTAATTGAATTATAAATCGCATATTTTACTTTTTTTTCTTGCCCTGTTCTTGTGCTTTGGCGCACTTGCTTCAGGCAACGTAAAAGGAGAATATACGGTAAGTGGCTACATTACAGATAAAAGTAATGGGGAATCTTTGCCAGGAGCCACCATTTACATTTCAGAATTAAAAAAAGGAACCGCATCCAATATATATGGTTACTATTCAATCTCATTAAAACCTGAAACCTATCATTTGGTATACTCATATGTTGGATATGGCGAGATTACCATCGATTTAAATCTTACTTCAGACACATCCATCAATATTGAACTTATCCCATCTGTAAAAAACCTGGATGAAGTGGAAATTACCGGGGAAGCAATTAATGAGAATATTACCACTTCCCAAATGAGTGTGAATAAAATTGACAGCAAAACCATTAAATCAATTCCGGCCTTGCTTGGAGAAGTGGACCTGGTTAAAGCATTGCAACTGCTCCCAGGAGTTAAATTTGCTGCCGAAGGATCTTCCGGCATTAGCGTGCGTGGCGGCAGCCCCGATCAGAACCTTATTTTGCTTGACGAAGCCAACGTTTATAATGCGGGACATTTAATGGGTTTCTTTTCGGTATTTAATAATGATGCGGTTAAAAGTGTGGAATTATACAAGGGTGATCTGCCGGCGAAATATGGTGGACGACTATCGTCGCTGGTCGATATCAGGATGAAAGACGGCAACTCAAAACAATTTCATGGGAATGGGGGTATCGGTATCATTTCAAGCCGGTTGATGCTTGAAGGACCTATTGCAAAAGATAAAGCCTCCTTTATGGTGGCGGGTCGCAGGTCGTATGCCGACCTGTTTTTAATGTTTTCAAGAGACGAGGATTTAAAGGGCAATTCACTCTATTTCTATGATCTGAATGGTAAGGTCAATTACCGCATCAATCAAAATAATCAGCTTTATCTATCAGGTTATTATGGAAAAGATGTTTTTAAGAACGACTTTTTCAAAATGAATTGGGGGAATGCCACGGGCACCCTCCGGTGGAACCATATTTTTGATGAGAAACTCTTCTCAAATTTCACATTTGTGGTCAATCAATTCGACTATAATATCGGGTTTAACGACGATGGACCACAATCCTTTTTATGGCAATCATCATTGACTGATTATAACCTGAAGGCGAACTTTACATGGTTTGCAAGTACAAATAACAAAGTGAGTTTCGGATTTTCAAGCATGTTCCACGATTTCTTTCCAGGCACCATTGAAGGCCAAAATGAAGAATCGTTTATAAGCACCTATTCACTTCCAAATAATTATGCGCTGGAAAGTGCCATTTATATTAGTAATGAGCAAAAGATAGGAACAAGAGTTACCCTTAAATACGGACTGCGATTATCCATCTTTAACAACATCGGTCCTGATACCTGGTATATGTATAATGAAGATGGCGATGTAATCGACTCGACAACCTATACCAAAGGCGATTTTTACAATACCTATTGGGGGCTGGAACCCCGGCTCGGCGTTGTGTACCAGTTGAACGAAATCAGTTCCGTAAAAGCCAGTTATTCCCGCAACTATCAATATATTCAGCAGGCACAAAACTCGGTGGCAGGATCACCCCTGAATATCTGGTTCCCTGCCAGCCCTAATGTGAAACCGCAAATTGGTGACCAGGTAGCATTGGGTTATTTCAGAAATTTTAAAGAAGGACTTATTGAGACATCTGCTGAAGTTTATTATAAATACATTTCAAATGCTGTCGATTTCCGTGATCATGCGGAATTATTACTGAATAAATACCTTGAAGGCGAACTACTAATAGGAAAAGGCTGGGGATACGGTGCTGAATTTATGGTAAAAAAGAATTATGGAAAAATAACAGGATGGATGAGTTATACCTGGTCAAGGGCATTCAGGCAGATTGACGGCATCAACAATGATCAACCTTATTCGTCATCATACGACAGGCCCAATGATTTTTCAATTGCTCTCAATTATGAACTGAATCAACGTCTGACTTTTGGGCTTGCATGGATTTATTTAACGGGTCAACCGGTAACCTTTCCTGTTGGGAGGTATGAATACGGAAATACCAATGTGCCCATTTATTCTAACAGAAATGATTACCGAATGGCGGATTATCACAGGATGGATCTCTCCATCACCTGGAAAGACAAACCTAACCCGGAAAAAAGATGGCACAACGAGTTCAATATTTCATTGTATAATCTATATAACCGTAAGAATCCTTGGGTGATTAACTTTCAGACAGATGTAAACGATCCTTCGGTTACCTATGCGGAAATGACCTATTTGTTTGGAATTATACCAGCGTTTACATGGAATTTTAAATTTTAATATGAAACGTAAATTCACATATCTGTTCTTAATAACGATCGTCACAATTGTTTCATTTCAATCGTGCACTGAGCGCATTGACATTGAATTAGAAGAAGGATATATACAACTGGCGGTTGAAGGCTACCTGGCACCCAACGACAATAAAAACTATGTCAGGCTAAGCGAATCTTCAGGCTATTTTTCAAATGTTCCGGCACCGACTGTTTCAAATGCTATTGTTGAAGTAACAGATGGAGTAACTACTTACACGCTTCAGGAAGATGCGGAACAACCAGGTAATTATTTATTTCCAGAAGGATTTACTGCTTACCGTGAACAATCGTATGAAATGAACATTAGCCTTGCTGAAGAAGTTGGTGGTTACTTAAATTACAATGCATCAGCCTATATGCCCAGGTTAACCGATCGTATTGATTCTGTATCTGTGGAATTCAATACGGATTTTGAATACTGGATGGTGCTTTTATATGCCTGGGAACCAGCAGGACCAGATTATTATATGTTCAATGCCTTGCGAAACGACACCCTGATTACCGATACCATTTCGGAAGTAAGCATCGGTAATGATGAATTAATAGACGGCAATTATATGAATGGCATAGTCGTGATGGGATTTGGTAAAAAATCTCTTAAACCAGGTGACAAATTCACGCTGGTACTGTCGAACATTTCAGAAGATTACTACGAGTACATCATTCAATTACAAACTGAAATTTCATTAAGTATACCCATTTTTAGCGGCCCTCCGGCAAACGTAAAATCGAATGTTAGCAATGGAGCTGTAGGGTATTTTGCTGCTTACCCTTCCGTATATACAAGCACGATTATCAGATCACCTTAACTGTATAAAGAAATAAATGAACCGCTAAAACTGGAACCTGACGGTCGAATTCGGATACCAACCCATATGATAGTCCTGCACGACTTCACCTGTTAACACATCTATCCTGTATATGTAAATGTATGTATAATTTGCACGATATTGTAAATCAAACAGGAAAGCCACATTGAATTTTCGCTCATTCCGACGTAAGCCCACCCTGAAACTTGTACGAAAATAATCCTGGTGGCGCGGCACATACGCTTCTTCCCAATCATAAACCACCTTCCCCTGCTCCATTGTCATCTGCTGATCATAGGGCACATAGGGTCGGCCCCCAGCCAAGGTCATCCGTAAACCTAATATAAGCGCCCGGTTTTTCCGCTTTCCAAAGGGTAATTCATAGCCTCCAACCGCATTGATAATATAATTGCTATTGAAGGAGGTGCTTCGATCAATATCATCATAACCTTTATATTTCGATTCGAAAAGGGTAGCCGTTACCAGGAAAAAGTAATTCCTGCTCATAAATTTTTCAAAAGTCAACTCAATGCCATAATTTGTTCCTGTACCTTTGTTAACAAGGCTGTCCATGCGGTCGAGGAAAAATTCAGTTCCTTCATTTAGCATGGAATACTGCGGAATACTTTGCTTAACAGGAATATCATACAAATACTGATAATAGGTTTCTGCCTTTAACCTGAAAAACTCTGTAAATAAATAATCGTATCCCAAAACAAATTGAATGCTTTTTGAGAAGTCCATCTGTTCATTTGTAAGTGCAAATCCTCCATCTGGTAAAGGTGTTTGCACAAAGTACATGACCCGTGCCTGTGTTTGACTGTGCAAGCCTGCACCAAAGCTTAGCGACTGCCTTGGATTAAACATATATTTAAGTCCTACACGAGGTTCGGGCAATTGGCTGCCATTTAATGTAAAATATTGGTAATGAAGCCCGATATATGTTGAGAAATTATTGCTGAATTCGTATTTCCATTGGGCAAATGCGCTGAATAATGAGAATTGCTTTTTTATGTTGGTCTGCAATTGATAAGCGTGCTTTACAAAAATACTATCTGCATAACTCACATCATACAATTCCCAGCTCAAACCAACATCAAATGTACTGGCTGCATTTATTTTTTTTGATAACCTGGTTGAAAACCCGTATATCATTTCTGAGGATCGTTCCCCATTTTTCAGAAATAGTTCCTGATTAGCCAGACTAAAAGTATCAATTTGAGTTTCCAACCGGCTACCCACAACAGATACCCTGCTTTGGATGCTTGTACTGGCATTGAAAAAATAGTGGTGTGTAAAGCCTAATGAAAACAAGGCACTTTCTGATTGCAAGTCTTCCCCGTGTGTATCAAATGTCCATTCGTCTGAACTTTTTCCAGAGTCCTGGTTTGTAATTCCACTGGTTCCTCCCATGCCAAATAAGGAAAAAACGCCCGCTTTCTTTGTTGGAAAATTCAACTTAAAAGAAAGATCCTGATAGCTGGCACTTTCATCCAGTTGAATCCCCAGTTTTCGCAAAATATCAGTAATTGAATAACGGTATGCTGCTAAGTAAGAAGCTGATGATTTTTTGGAAAAAGGACCTTCCAGTCCGAATTCCAGTCCATTCCAACCAAGTTGCGCCCAAAACTCGTGACGATCTGTATTACCATTTCGTAATTTCAGATCAAAAACTCCTGACATTGCATTGCCATACTCCGCGGGAAAAGTACCTGTAAGAAAGTCCGAATTGGCAAGCAGATTGACATTCAGCATGGTAACCGGACCTCCAGTAGTTCCTTGTGCTCCAAAATGATTCGGATTGGTAATTTCAACACCATTGAGCCTGTATTGCAAACCAATAGGCGAATTGCCCCTAATTGCTATATCATTCCGGTTATCTCGAGATGAAGCAACACCTGCAAAGTTGGCCGTCATTCGTGCCGGATCACCATAGCTGCCCGCGTATTTATTGGTTTCCTCAACGGTAAATGAACGGGCACTCACCATAGCCATGGGGTTTATCGGTTTGTCTTTGCGGTAATCGGCAATAATTTCAACCTCATTAACTGTTTCAACAAGTTCTTTCAATTCTATTCTCAACACCACTTCTTTCCCTGTACTCACATATAAATCCGATAACACAACCGTTTGGTAACCTGTATAACTCACCTGCAGGCTTTGTCGGCCTACCGGGACATTCTTTAATATAAATGATCCGTTTACGTCTGCTGAAGTTCCTTTTTTTGGTTGAAAACCAAGTAAAATAATATTGGCATTGGGCAGACCATAACCTGAATTCATATCGACTACAGTCCCACGGATGTTTTGGGTAAAATCATCCTGTCCATTCAGGTTTGTGTAAAAATGTAAGATCGCTATAAAAATAAGTCCATATGTGAAGCGAAGGTTCAAGGATTTAATTACTTAGTCGGTTTGGTTTGACAAAGTTAACCAAAGCGGTTTATGATATCATATCATCCACTTCTTTCTTGCTGATTCTTTTCCACCGGGGATTTGTGAATAGATTGCCATCCCTGTCAAATTCCACTATATCAAATGTCTCTTTATAAAATTCGAGTTTTGATTGAAGGTCAGGGTTGTACTCAATGAAAATCAGTTTTGAAGGATCAACCTTCAGATCTTTACTTATGGCTGCTGCCAGTTGCGCTGACCAGCGTGAGATAGAAGTGCCCGGATTATGTTCGTACAGATTGGTGGCAATTACAATTGTTTTTTTCGGTTTTTCTACTACTTTCAAACCGCAGATGCCCGGTAAATCCCACTTCCCCTTGAAATGATATTCAAAATCCATGTATTTTCCGGATGCTTTCATCATGATTTTTTACCTGTCAACCACTTTTCCAAAACTGGACTCCATCAGGTCTTTCCTCGGTTTGCGATAGGTGCCGTCCAATACTTCCCTTTCCACTACTTTCATCATCAACTTAAACATTTTCTGTTCCTGACTTTCTGAAGCATAGAATGAACCCCATGCATAGTGATACAATTCCTGTAATCTTTCGGGCGACATATGCCTGGGTTTAAAAACGACTGTATCAGCTGTGTAGTGATTCCAATCATGGTCAAAAATACGGCCCTCTTTCAGCATATCATCGTATGCT
>PKSW01000142.1 GCA_002869465.1 Marinilabiliales bacterium | reverse complement strand
GTAAAATATTTGATCATAGATACAGTTTAATTGAACATATTTTTATTCAATAACGACCTTATGATAAATATATTATTTACAGCTTCATTTTTTTAAAACAAATATCTTAAATCAGGAAAATCAGTAAGCAGAAATTAGTTTGTTAGCACGATACTGCGCTCTTCAATGAGCTTTCTCAGGTTAATTAAAGCATAACGCATCCGGCCCAAAGCCGTATTGATACTTACCTCAGTTTGCTCAGCGATATCCTTAAAACTCAGGCCCGCGTAACAACGAAGAACGATCACTTCTTTTTGCTCATCGGGCAAGTAGTGCAATAATTTTTTTACGTCAGAATGAATCTGGTTGGTAACCAGTTGCTCTTCTATGGAGGGATCTGTCAGCCTGATGGTGTCGAATACATCATAATCATTATTCTGACTTTCCACAAAATTGATCTTTTTCGATTTTCTGAAATGGTCGATCACCAGGTTGTGTGCAATGCGCATCACCCACTGTATAAATTTTCCTTCATCCCTGTAATTGCCCTGCTTAAGGGTATTTATCACTTTCACGTATGTGTCCTGGAACACATCATCAGCCAGTTGCTTATCTTTTACCAAAAGAAAAATATACGAATACAGACGATTCTGATGTCGTTTAATAAGAATTTGGAGACTGGAGTGATTACCGCTCAGATAGCTTCTGATCAGTTCTTTCTCATCGGTTGTTTCTAAACTCATGTTACCTATTTTGTGAATATTTTACAAAAAGGGTAAATGTTTAATCGATAATCTTCCTCCTATTGGTTAGTTATTAATAGCTATTGCTCAATGCAAATATATGTATAAAAACTAAAAACGCAAATATTATTTTAATTTTGTGCTCCAATCAGTTTTCAGCATGTATACGGACATCCATAAAATAAGTTCCAAAGATTATATTGTAGTAATTAACAGCCGGGTGAACAATTTAAAGAACCTGAGTGTGGCGCTGCCCCGTAATAAACTGATTGTAATCACCGGTTTATCGGGTTCAGGAAAATCATCTCTGGCATTCGACACTTTATATGCAGATGGCCAGCGAAGGTATGTAGAAAGCCTGAGTTCGTATGCACGGCAATTCCTGGGACGGATGGATAAACCCGATGTGGATGCCATCAAGGGAATATCGCCAGCCATCGCTATCGAACAAAAGGTAAAAACAAGGAACCCACGATCAACTGTAGGCACATCAACAGAAGTGTATGAATACATCAAACTGCTTTTCGCAAGGATCGGCATTACTTATTCGCCCATTTCCGGCAAAGAAGTAAAAAGACATACGGTGACGGATGTGGTTGAATTTTTTGAAACGCTGCCCGATCAGTCGACCGCGCTGATATATGCGCCGCTCATTTTAAATGGGGATCGAACGCTAGAACAACAGCTAACTATCCTGATGCAACAGGGTTTTAGCCGGATGATCTTTAAGAATGACATTGTTAAAATTGAAGAAGTTATCCAGTTAATCGATACTAAAACAAAAGCAGACGATACTTTCCTGGTAATCGACCGCATCAAACTGGTTAAAGAAGACCATGACCTGCCTGCCCGTATCGCTGACTCAGTTCAAACGGCTTTTTATGAAGGTGAAGGCAGCTGCATGGTTGAATATGAGCAAAACCAAAAAACCAAAACAGTTACTTTCAGCAATAAATTTGAGTTGGATGGTATCATCTTTGAAGAACCCAGCGTAAATATGTTCACCTTTAATAATCCTTATGGTGCCTGTAAAACCTGCGAAGGGTTCGGCAGCATTATTGGCATTGATGAAGACCTGGTGATCCCCAACAAAAGCCTTTCAGTGTATGATGATTGCGTGGCTTGCTGGAAAGGTGAAAAAATGCGGGAATGGAAGGATGCCCTGCTGGCTGTTGCTTATAAATTTGACTTTCCGGTGCATAAACCTTATTATAAGCTAAGCGAAGAAGAAAAGGAAATCCTCTGGAATGGAAATGATTATTTTAAAGGGATTCATGACTTTTTCAAACATGTTGAAGAGCAAACTTATAAAATCCAGTACCGGGTGATGTTATCGAGATACCGCGGCAAAACAAAATGTCCGGATTGTAAAGGAACACGATTGCGAAAAGACACCAATTATGTGAAGGTAGGTGGCAAAACCATTTCTGAAATCGTGCAAATGCAATTGCAGGATGCTTACAGCTTTTTTAGTGAATTGAAACTGAATGAACATGATCAGAAAGTTTCCAGACGTTTGTTGTTAGAAATTAACAACAGGCTGAAATTCCTGAATGATGTTGGCCTGGGCTACCTGAATATGAACCGATTATCCAATTCGCTTTCGGGTGGGGAGTCGCAACGCATTAATTTGGCCACTTCGCTGGGGAGCAGCCTGGTGGGTTCAATGTACATATTGGATGAGCCGAGTATTGGCCTGCACCCACGGGATACCGACCGTTTGATCAGTGTGTTAAAAAATCTTCGCGACCTGGGAAATACGGTAATTGTTGTTGAACACGATGAAGAGATCATCCGGCAGGCAGATGAAATTATTGATATAGGTCCCGATGCAGGTGAACATGGCGGTGAGTTGGTTTTCCAGGGAAACTTCGATGCTTTAAAAGAAAATAGCGAGAGTTATACAGCCCTGTACTTAACGGGTCGCAAGAAGATCACTGTTCCTGCCAGAAGAAGAAAGTGGAAAGACTACATTGAAGTGAAAGGTGCTATTGAACATAACCTGAAAAATATCGATGTCAAGTTTCCATTGAATATTTTAACAGTCATCACCGGTGTCAGCGGGTCGGGAAAATCAACGTTGGTAAGGGACATTTTATACCCAGCCCTGAAAAAAGAGTTTGGTGGCATTATTGATAAGAGTGGCAAGTTCGGCATGCTGGACGGTGAAATCAACCGCATTGGTGAGATTGAATACATCGATCAAAATCCCATTGGGCGTTCCTCCCGGTCAAACCCGGCCACTTACCTGAAGGCTTATGATGACATCAGGCAATTGTATGCCAGCCAGCCACTTGCCAAATTACGGGGTTATAAAGCAGGGAATTTTTCATTCAACATACCGGGTGGCCGTTGCGAACAATGTGAAGGTGAAGGCCTGATCAAAGTGGAAATGCAGTTTATGGCCGATATCCATTTAACCTGCGATGTGTGCCACGGCAAACGATTTAAAGAGGACCTGCTCGAAGTAAAATATCGGGATCAATCCATTACTGATATTTTAGAGATGACGGTTACACAGGCCATTGAATTTTTCCAGTCTGCTAAAAAACAAACCTCCTCTGAAAAGAAAATTGTTGAAAAGATCAAACCTTTGGAGGAGGTTGGGCTTGGTTACCTGAGGCTTGGTCAGCCTTCCAATACATTAAGCGGTGGGGAAGCACAACGAATTAAACTGGCGTTTTTTCTGTCGAAAGGAACCAATGGCACCTCTACACTATTTATATTTGACGAACCTACCACAGGATTGCATATTCACGACATCAGTAAGCTGTTGAAATCATTCAACGCATTGATTGAAATCGGGCATACAATTATTGTTATCGAACACAATACCGAAATCATTAAATCGGCTGACTGGCTGATCGATCTGGGCCCTGAAGGCGGTGACGACGGTGGGCACATCGTTTTTGAAGGTCTTCCTGAAGACCTTACCAAATGCAAAAACTCATATACCAGTAAATATTTGCTGAAGAAGCTTGACTGATAATTATTCAATGTTTGCGCATACAAAATGCCACGCTCTTTGGTTCGGGGTATGGCAATTCCGAACTGCAATCTTTTATTTTCTGTTTCTTTTTTCGGAGTTTCCCGGCTTCCCTTCTCTTTTGCGATCTTTCCTCTCCGTCTCGACCGGTATCGTATCTTTTTGAATAATTTCCTTTTTTGCAAAAGATTTGATGGTTTCCTCGTCCAAAAGATCAAATTCCCAGGTGTCTGAATTATCAGGTGGCACCATATATACTTCGTCACCTTTGTTTAATCCGGCAAGGATGATAATATCAGTTTCGTTGCTTTTTCCTGTGATTACCTGCTTTCGCATCCGGTTGCTGTAAACGAAAGTGATCGAATCGTTTGCATTCATGCATTCAATGGGTATATACAGCGCACTATCAATGATTTCAGTGATAATCCTGTTTTTAGTTGTCATGGAAGGACGCAAAATGGAATCGAACTCATGAATATAGATCATCACTTCAAATACCTTAGCATTTGAATTTTGCATTTGTTCTCCCATATTGGCTACTTCATGAACCTCGCCTGTAAAAAGTTTGCCAGGAAATGCATCTACTTCAATTTCTGCCCTCTGTCCAGATGCCACTTTGCTGATGTCAATTTCATTCACATAAGTACGGCTGTTCATAGCTGAAAGGTTTGGCAAGGTAGCTACTACATTATCCCAAGCACTGATCTGTGAACCCACGCCCTGCTTTTTACCATCCCAGCCTCGTTTATAATTCAGCATGCCTGATTTGGGTGCTCGTACCACGAAATCCTCCTTCAGTTGATTGTATTCATTCAATTTACGCTGTGCCTTGGTCAGGTCAGCTTCCACTTCTTTCATATCAGCCATGGCTTTCTGATACTTAAGTGAATAGTTTTCCAGTGCCTGGTTATAGGTTCTTTCCGTTTTTTCCAGGTCGATCTTCACCTGCCTTTGCGTGGCGGGAGGTTCGTAAATGGATTGGTCAACAATGATCTTTTTTTCTTCAACCGAATACCTGAGATTTACCAGTTCATCACGTGCATTACGCAAAGTCATTGTAGTATCCAACTGACTTTTAACATATTGTGTTTGTAATTGTTCAACTTCCAATTCCTGGTCCTTTATTTTATTTTCCAGGTCGCTTCGGTCCAAAGTAGCAATCCACTGACCCGAATCAACAACTGTCCCATCGGGGATGATATCTTCAATCCGATATTGAAAAATACGGGCATCGCGCAAGCGCATGGGATTGGGTCCTAAAATATTTTCACTGCTGCGGGCTTCAAGCTCTCCAGTTGTGGTAACATCTATTACAAACTGCCCACTGTTTACCTCAACAGAAATGGTTTGATTCACCGATTCGTCAGGTGATGAAAAGTACCATACCAATATGATGAAAACGATGATTGAGATGACAATGATGATAATATTTTTCCGCTTCATGTGCCCGCATTTTGAATATGTAAAAATAAGGATTCTACTCCAATTAATATGGAAGTGATCAAATTATACTTTAATAGTATTTATATACAGAATAAACCAGAGTTATAAGAACTTATTGATGATATCGTCTACACTGACTCGCTCGGCTTCGGCTTTGTAATTTCGCACAATGCGGTGCCGTAAAACAGGCAATGCCACTGCTTTTACATCTTCAATATCGGGTGAGTATTTTCCTGAAATAGCTGCATGGGTTTTTGCCCCAACGATCAGGAATTGCGAAGCACGCGGCCCTGCACCCCAATTTAAATACATATTGGCCCATTCGTTACTTGCCGGTGTATTGGGCCTGGTTTTCGTCACTAGCTTCACTGCATATTCCAGCACGTTATCAGCTACGGGAATTTTTCGCAAGAGTTGCTGGAAAAACAAAATACTTTCGGCATCCAACACCTCTTTAAGTTCCACATCCTGGCCCACTGTTGTCCGCTTTACCACGTCCATTTCCTCATCGAAAGATGGATAATCAAGTATAAGGTTGAACATAAAACGATCGAGCTGGGCTTCAGGCAAAGGATAGGTGCCTTCCTGCTCAATTGGATTTTGGGTGGCCAACACGAAAAAAGGCTGCCCCAGTTTGTATGACATACCCGCAACTGTTACCGCTTTTTCCTGCATGGATTCAAGCAATGCAGATTGGGTTTTAGGTGGTGTACGGTTAATCTCGTCTGCCAGGATGATGTTGGCAAAAACAGGGCCCTTGATAAATTTGAATTTCCTGTTTTCATCCAGAATTTCTGTACCAATAATATCGGAAGGCATCAAGTCGGGCGTGAATTGAATGCGGTTGAATGACAATCCCAGTGCCTGTCCAATGGTATTGATCAATAATGTTTTTGCCAGTCCGGGAACACCAACTAACAGCACATGCCCCTGGCTGAAAATAGATATGAGGGTATTTTTTATGATTTCATCCTGTCCGACGATCACTTTTGCAATTTCACTTTTTAAGGCTTTATATTTTTCAACAAAAGCGTCTACGGCTTCTACATCAGATGTATATTTCATTCAATAGTTTTTTTCTGGTTCATAACTGGCATTCCTATCTGGCATTCCACTCATTTGTAAACGCACAATCTTTGTAACGGTCGATAATCCTGATATAGGTTTTTTTAGCCTTATCATTAATCCACTTATCAATAACTTTTTGTTGTTTGTCCATTAGTGCCCATTCTGATAATTTGGTGTAGTCCTGCTCCAGGCTAGCCTTATGGGGAACCGTTTTATCTTTGAGTAGTAACAGTCTGTAGGCATCTTTTTGGTCTTCTGTTTTCATGGGTACCGGATTTGATATCTCACCCACTTCCATTTTCTCAATAGTAAATGAAACCTGGGCATCCAGTTGTTCTGCTTCAAAGCTGGTACTTCCGGTGTATGGATTGATAAGTAAACCTTCACTATTTTTATTATCGGCATCTGAGTACAATTGCACTGCTTCTTCAAAACTAATTGAATCCGCTCTTATAAGTTGGACTACCGTGTCTAATTCTTGTCTGGCTTTCATCAAATCTTCCGGTGACACCTGCGGAACAAGAAGAATATGTCTAACATTTACATAATCACCTTTTCTTTCAATCATTTGAATGATATGATACCCCGCCTCAGTTTCTACAACATTAGACACTTCACCTTCATTCAATTTATAAGCTACAGCTTCGAATTCAGGATATAACTGACCTCTTCCGTAGAAACCAAGTTCACCACCTTTTTTTGCTGATCCCGGGTCTTGAGAGTATAAAATGGCAAGTGTGGAAAAACTTTCACCTTGCAGAATTCTTTTTCGTAATTCCAGCAGTTGCTCTTTTACACGTATTCTTTCTTCAACACTAATAGGTGGATTTTTAACAATTTCTGCAATTACATATTCGGTTTTTATAATGGGTAAACTATCATTTGGGAGTGAACGAAAAAAGCTTCTGATTTCGGAGGGTGTTACTGTAACCCCTTCAATAATTCCGCTCTGAACTTGCTGAGTGATCAATTGATCTTTGACAATTTCATACAGTTCCTGTTTGATCTCCACGAGTGTTTTATTGTAATATTCTTCCATCTTCTCCTGTGATCCAAACTGGTTGATAAACATTCCCAATCTTCTGTCAAGTTCTGCTTCTACCTGGATTTCGCTTACTTCAATACTATCCACTTCTGCTTCTGACGCCATGAGCTTCTGGTATAAAATATCTTCAAGAATAGCACACCTGATATCCTTAGCATTACCACTGACTCCTCCCTGCATGCGAAAACTTAAATATTGGGTTTCGATATCCGATTCGAGTATAATATTTTTACCAACTACAGCAACTACCTGGTCAACAACATACTCTTCCTGTGCTACCGATATGATAGTAAAAAGGACGAGCGGCAATACCAAAAAATGCTTATATATTCTTTTTAGTGAGCGCATGTATATATTATTAAAGAAATTATTCATTGTAGTATATTTCAAATTCATTGTTTAAAATTGCATTTTCGTAAATATCATCACGTAGTTTTTTAGCCAGATGCATTTTACGTTTGTTAATGATGATGTTCCGGATGTGATTGTATTCAAAATCGATAGGCGAAACGTCATCTTTTATTTTATATTCCATGAATTTGATGAGATAGAGATCATCTCCTTCTGTTACTTTAACGAAAGTATTTTTATTTAAATACTGCTCAGGATTATACATTTCTAGCGGCAGATTTTCCTCGATCCAGTTAAACCTTACCCAGGTAGCTGTATCCAGGTAAAAGGAATTCGCGTACTCTTTGCATAAATTTTCGAGGCGATCAAGCTTTAGCGAATCGGGCAATTTTAATGCTTTATCAAATTCCCCTTCATCTTTCGAATCTTTATCAAGTACAATATACATCAGTTTGGCGATATTTTCCTTCAGTTCGAAATTGGAAGCATGTTGCTGATAGTATGATTCAATTTCTGCATCACTAACAATTGTATCGAGGTTCTGTTTGATCCATTCACTTTCATATCTGAAAATGATGAGTGAGTTTTTATAATCGTTGAGTTGTTGTTCAAAGTTCAATTGCTGTTTACTCAGATTATATTCAGCTTGTTGAATTAAAAGTGTTGTTTTGATCCAATTGCGAACGTAGTTTTTTACCAAAGCAATACTATCAGCAGGCGGTGTTCCTTCAGGCACAAGCCCTTTTAAATCAGAACCATATAAATATTCATCGTTGACACGAGCGAGTACATTTCCCTCTTTGTTTGCCAAAGGACGCTTGCAAGCATCCAATGACAGGAACAGGAGTAATATAGCAACGGTTATGATTATTTTAAACAACGATTTGTGAGTTTATTTGGTTTCTTGGTTCAGTAACTTTTGCAACACATCCTGGTTAATTGTTACAGGGTATTTCTCTTTTAATTCCTGGATCCATGCTTTTTCCAGATATGACTGATAATCAGCTGTTGCCAGTCCCCTGGCTTCGTCAAGTGATTTTGGTTCTGGCGGAAGAATTTCGCGGATTTTCACAAAAACAACCAAATTTTCAACGTCGGAATTGATTTGATCAGAAAGCCCCTTTTCCCAATCTACCTGATCAACGTATTTGTTATTTCCTTTTTCGTAATAACCCGGTTTTATTGTCACCTTTTTTTGAATAGAATCCATTTCAAGCGCAAGTGCAATATCACCATCGCTATCATTCATTTCAATAATCTTCTGAACCTGTTCCACTATTTCATGATCTCTGATTTCGTATACAGTGGCATCTACTCTTCTCTCCCACATATAATCTTCATTATGCTGACTGAAATAATTTTCGAGTCCGGTGGTATCAACTACAGCTTGCGACCAAACTTTTTTATCTGTCAGGTTAAATAACAAAATTCCATCGTGATACTCTTTCATCAAATCCTTGAATTCAGGATAATTGTCTTCCAAATGCTGATCTTCATAATCCAAGCACATTTCATCTTCAAAACCGGTAAACAATCTGTTCAAATAGATATCCATATTCATTGCATCCTGCTGAATTTGTTTTCTTTCAACATAGGTTGCGAACTCATATTGGGAATATTTTGTGTCACCGATTTTCAGGATTGGATCCGTGAGTTTCATCAGGCTATCTGCTTTAAAATTGGCCTGAAAAACAGTTGTGTCAATAAGCTGAAAAATTTCTTCTTTGGCTTTTTCATAAACTTTCACGCCATTTTCAGCTTTTATTTTATGTATCACAGCTTCTTCACTTTTCTGCGCCCTCTGGTCTTTGGCAATTCTTTCTTTGAGCTGTGGTGCTTCTTCCTCAAAAGTTCCAGGTGTTTCACGGCCAATCAATTTGATAATGTGGAAACCATACATGGTTTGAATCGGTTCGCTAACTTCATCAATTTCCAACCCATTGACCGCTTCAACAAATTCTGGCACGACCCTGTTGCATGTGAACTTTGAAAGCTGACCTTTGTTTCTGGCCGACCCTTTATCTTCGGAATACTGAATAACAGCATCTTCAAACTTCATTCCTTCATTAATTTTGGCAGCTATATTGTTTATTTTTTCAGCTTTACGCGCTGAATCTTCGGTACTTGCATCAGGCCTTAATGCCACGAAGATATGTGCTACCTGCACAACGCCCATAGCATCTTGTATATCATTTATTTTTAAAATATGGTATCCGAATTTTGTACGTACGGGTAGTGATACTTCTTCAAGTTCTGTTTCATAAGCTGCTGTTTCAAACGGATATACCATATTGAAAACCGTGAAATATCCGAGGTCACCTTTATTTCCGGGTCTGAACCCCTGTTGATTGGGAATTGCCTCGCGGTCTCTTGCCGAAGGGTCTTCTGAAAATTCAACAGCAGCTTCTGAGAAATCCATTCCGGCCAATACCTTATTTCTTGCTTCCGTGATTTTAAGGTAGGCAGCTAAGGTATCTTCGGCACTTGCGTTTTCATCCACCATTACCAGGATATGACTGGCGCGTATATCCTTTAACATCCTGTTATAAGCTTCTTCAAGCAAAGCTTCATTTACATTTTCATCCACAAAATAGGGCTTGGCCAACTGTTCACGATAACTATTCAACTCCTTCTGAAAAACTTGTGAAGTATCCATCTTCAAATCTTCAGCTTCTTTTACCTTGAGTTTAAAATTGATGAATAAATCAAGATATTCTTCAATGGTGCTGGTCTCATAAGCGCCGGTTTGGGAGTTGTTTTTATTGTATACTTTCATAAACTCACCTACAGTCACTTTTTCATCGCCAATCGTAACCAGCGTTTTATTATCAAGTGAAAATTGAGCCTGAATAGCAATATTACTTATAAATACCAATGTTACTAAAGCAAATAATTTCTTCATTTTTTCCATCTTCATTATTATTCTATTCTAATTTTTCCTACTATAATTTGGTGCTTCCCGCGTAATCGTTATATCATGCGGATGGCTTTCTGCTGCTCCTGCAGCGGTAATTTTAATAAATCTAGCTTTTTGAAGGTCGGCAATGGTTTTAGAGCCTGTATATCCCATTCCGGAACGCAATCCGCCTACCATTTGTAACACTACTTCACTCAATGAACCTTTGTAGGGCACACGGCCTACGATGCCTTCGGGTACCAGTTTTTTTATATCATCTTCGGCGTCCTGAAAATACCGGTCTTTCGATCCGTCTTTCATGGCTTCAACAGAACCCATACCCCGATATGTTTTAAATTTACGACCATCATAAATAATAGTTTCTCCAGGAGATTCATCCACACCTGCGAATAATGAACCCGCCATAATGGAGTCAGCGCCGGCCGCAATAGCCTTTACAATATCTCCAGTGTAACGGATGCCGCCGTCAGCAATTATGGGTGTTCCTGAACCTTTTACAGCTTGCGCAACTTCATAAATAGCAGATAATTGGGGGACGCCTACCCCGGCAATAACGCGGGTTGTGCAAATAGACCCCGGACCAATACCCACTTTGATGGCATCTGCCCCAACTGCCAAAAGATCCAGTGCTGCTTCGGCAGTAGCAATATTCCCAACGATCAGGTCCACATCAGGGTATTTTTCTTTAACTTTTTTAGCCATATCGAGCACACCTTGCGAATGTCCGTGTGCCGTATCTACAACAATAGCATCAACGCCAGCATTCACCAATGCTTGAACCCTGTCCATTGTATCTGAAGCGATTCCAACTGCAGCAGCCACTCTTAACCTACCTTTTTCATCTTTACAACTGTTGGGATGCGTGGCTATTTTTAAAATATCTTTATAGGTAATCAAACCCACCAGTTTGAAGTCATTATCCACCACAGGTAACTTCTCAATCCGATGTTCCTGCAGGATATCTGCCGCCTTTTCAAAGTCAGTGAACTCGGTAGTAGTGATCAGGTTCTCCCTGGTCATAGCCTGTTGCACCTTTTTGTCATGATCTCTTTCAAAACGTAAATCACGATTTGTAACAATACCAACCAGCTTATTGCTGTCATCAACAACCGGAATACCGCCAATGCTGTATTCTTTCATAATATTTAAAGCATCCTGAACAGTAGCTTCAACACTTAATGTAATTGGGTCGAGGATCATGCCGTTTTCGGCTCGCTTCACTTTCTTTACTTCGTTAGCCTGACGCTCGATCGACATATTTTTGTGCATGACGCCAATACCACCTTCTTGTGCCATGGCAATGGCCATTTTCGATTCGGTAACCGTGTCCATCGCTGCAGAAATAACCGGAATCTTTAGCGTAATATTTCTCGAAAACTTCGTTGATAAATTGGTTTCCCGGGGAAGTACTTTTGAATGGGCCGGCACCAACAATACATCATCATATGTTAAGCCTTCACCTTTAAATTTTTCGCTATCAAAGGACATGATCAGAATGTTTTAAAATTGCGCAAAAGTACCAAATTTATCGATACCCTTTTATGCCTTATGACCATGTAATGCTCTTATTTAACATCCTTTAATAAATTACAGTAACGGTTCCCTGTTGATGGAACGAATCGCCATAAACATCCAGGTACTGAAACTTATAAATATAAGTGCCCTGTGCAACATATGTTCCCTTATAGGTTCCGTCCCATCCGCTATATGGATCTGTAGTCTGATAAATGAGTTGTCCCCAGCGGTTATAAATCTGGAAGAGATAGTTGCTGCCGCCAAGGAACCTGAAAATTGGCTTGAAAAATTCTTCTGTACCTCCCGGTTTAAAAGCGTTGGGAAAAAAGATATCAGACTCGGGAATAACAATAGCACGGTTTGAATGACTTATTTCTTTAAATCCGTATTCATTACCATCTCTTTCAACAGCCTGCACCCAATACAACAGATTTTCAGCTGAACTATTCAGACTGGAAATATC
>PKSW01000259.1 GCA_002869465.1 Marinilabiliales bacterium | reverse complement strand
TAAATTTTCAATTTTCATTTTCCGATTAAGCCGCCATTGTTGTTTAGCCGTTGTTGCCTGCTGTGTTTAATTATCTGACATTAAATTCACTCAAGGTTTATCTTATCTTTCATTCCTTTTCCTCATGGTAACGAATTGATGAATTTGCCAACCACATTGATCACTGCTTGTTCATATTTCCATGAATTCCAATGTTCTTCCTTTCCATAAAATGGATCTGCAGTTGTAACAATGACCATATCTAAATCTTTTAATAGAATAATTAACTGTCCGCCATGGCCCCAAGCAAAATTGAATTGATGTTCACCAGCAATTGCTGACCACCATTGATAGCCATATCCAACATCATTGAAATAGCGGCCTAACCGACCAGATTTTACACCAACTGAGTTGATATCCGTAGAATAACTTTGGGTCGACTCCTTTACCCAATCAGCTGGGATTATCCGCCTGCCTTCAATGCGACCTTCATTTAAATATAACAAGCCAAACTTCGCCATATCTCTGGCTGTAAACTGAATATCACCAGAGCCTATATTATAACCGTCAAGGTCCTCAGGCCAATCACCTAATTTTACGTTTAGAGGTGCAAACAGGTTTTTTTGACCAAAAGATTTTAAGTTAGTATTACAAGCACGGGCTATAATTATCGCAAGCCAGTTAGATGTCAAATTACTATATTGAAAAGTGGTTCCTGGATCACTGGTTAGTGGAATGGCTTCTATTTTGTCTAAATATTTTCCGGACCATAAAGCATCCCAGTAAGCAGCTTCGGTTTCTTCTGAGGGATACCCCGCGCGCATTTGTAACATCTGTTTAAGAGTTATAGTTCTTTTTCTTTGATCAGTTATTTTATTTTCGATGTCAGGAAAAAAATCCAACATCCTTTGATCAACGCCTGAAATACATTTCTTTTCGATGGCGATGCCCATTATAGCCGACAAATAACTTTTGGTTACAGAAGCGCGTTTTGATAACTGATCTACTGAACCCTTATTGAAATAGCCTTCTCCAATGAGATAGCCATTTTTAATAATGAGTAAGCTATACAATGTTTTTAGATGGGAAGCATCGTAGTAAAGTTCGTCGACAAGATTCTTATCCAAACCTTGTTCAATGGGGTTTGAAACTTCCCAATCTTCCAGTTCCAAAGGTGAGTATTTAACAATGTCGTAATCGGAAATCTTTCCATTCAGTAATTCTGCAATTTGAGGTCTAGTTCTCTTAATAATGTTTAAATCTACTTTAAGACCCATTGGGCCTAATGCTGATTCTAATTGCTTGTAGGTTTCTTGATCTATTTCGACAGGTGCTACAACAATATCATAAGCTGTAGCACCATCATTGTTTCTCAGGGATTTGTCAGCTCCATTACTAAGTAAAGCCTCTACTATATCTTTATAACAAAAGAAAGCCGCAATATGTAGGGGTGTCGAGCCCTGATTATTTGGTATATTTAAATCAGCTCCTTCTTCTATTAAAAGCTGTGCAATTTCACTCTTGCCAAATGTCGCTGCAATTATCAATGGGGTGGATCCATACTGATCTTTTTCATTAAGGTTCGACCCAGATTTCAAGATTTCCTTAACGGTTTCAAGATTTCCCTGAAGTACCGCTATGTGCAAATTGGTATTTGTAGATTGAACTTGCGATTGAATCTGCAATGGACAGATAACCAATAAGGTAAATACTATTTTTATATATATTTTCATCAGTTTTTACTTTTCAAAATTCAACATTTTTGCCCACTTAATTCTTTCGAAAATATAGACGATTCAGCCTATATATTTCATCTTAGCCAAAGTTATAATTTTTTTTAAAGAAACTAACTGAGCATGGGTGGCAACGGTTTGTGGATATGGTGCGTGCCGCACTTTTATTTCAATGTCGCTTTGTTTGAACAAATTTTAATTTTTCGATTATCTTTCTTAATATGCGCTACCCGTGGCATGCACTATGAGCGGCTGTTAGGAGTAGTGCTCATCATTATTCCATTTTATTTGAAGATCTATTCGAAAGGCTAATAGTTTCTCTGATGTGTTCATTATTTTCAATTATGTTTAAGAAGAATTCCGCAGCTGAATTTCT
>PKSW01000172.1 GCA_002869465.1 Marinilabiliales bacterium | reverse complement strand
TTTTTGCCCTCATTTTTGCTGGTGCACAACATGTAAAAACTGTTAAATTAATCATCCCGTTTTTTATTGTCATGTTTCTGACATCCCTGATTTATGTATTTGTTTTACCAAAGCTTACTATGTTTTATCAGCTGGGCATTTTACTTTTTGCCTGTATGTTTGTCATCCAGTATTTTTTATCAGGTCCGGCCGTAACCATTTTTACCCTGGTAATCCTTCAACTTATTGCCATCAATAATCCGCAGACCTATGATGCCTCAAAGCTTCTCAATAGTTTCGTATTCGTTGCTTTACTCATGTGGTTTCTTTATGGCATGTCGTACCTTATCAATTCGCCCAGACCGGAAAAAGCGTTTTTAAAACTTGTAAGCAGGTTTTTCAAAAGTGCCGGGTATCTTGTTTCACAACAAATAGAAACTAAAAGTAGACCATCATTTTTACAGCTATACAAAACTGCTTTTTATGAGCATGAATTACACAGCTTACCTGCAAAAGTTAAAGTATGGGGAAAGGCAATAGATAAAAAGCTGTTTCCAAATACCGATTTTCAGCAAATAGAGGAATTGGTGAATACGCTGGATGTGATGGTTGTAAGGATGGATACTTTGACAGAAGCAAACAGTCGCAGCCAGGAAAATAACCTTGTCGAATTAAACGAAATAATTACCAGCTGGAGAGGGCGGCTCATAAAGGCATTTGACAGTTGGGATAATCTTACCGAGGAAGAAATCAAAAGCAAATCAAGCGAGTTGGTTTTAAAAAGGATGGATGAACTAGAAAAAAAGATGAAAGTCATTGTGGCTAAAAATTCGGGTAAGATCGATGAGAATGAAGGCATTCAGTTCTATCATTTACTCGGTGGATATCGTGGCGTTACCGAAGCTACACTTAGATTTGCGCAGGTTGCTGATCAATTGGACTGGAAGCAATGGAAAGAAGAAAGGTTTCAGTAGAAAACAGACATGAGTCAAAAGACTGAGGAGTGAAAAAAGATAATTAAAATAAGAGAAAAAAAGATATAGAAATGTTTATTCCACACGAAATTTATATTGGAGAAGTGTTTATACCACCCATGTTGGTTGCTGGTATTCTTGGGGTAATTACTGCTTCCATAACCGCCAAAATATTTAACAAATATCACTTGTCAAAACACTTTTTTTACCCACCCCTAGTCGTTGTTGCGCTGATGGTTGTTTACACTATAGTTTTTGGGTGGCTGATTATTCCATTCTAAATTAATTATTCAAGAAACCAAATGATAAGATAATAAATACACACATGAAAAAATATATATTAACCGCTTTAATTGTCATTGTTGCTGTGATTTTTGTTGTGATCAAATATTGGGATCATATAACAAACCCTTGGACGCGGAACGGCCAGGTGATGGCCAGCGTGGTTCAGATTACACCGAGGGTAACAGGCCCTATTGTTGAGCTCCCTATTCGCAGCAACCAATTTGTTATGGCAGGTGATTTACTGTTTAAAATCGACCCAAGAACTTATGAGGTAAGCCTTGCTAAAGCGAGAGCCAACCTGGATGCTACAGGATATGACCTGATATCGCTGGAAGAACAAATAAAATCAGCAAAAGCTTCACTGGATGAGGCCCGCGCAAATGTTGAAAAGGTAAATACATCCTTAAAACAAGCCGAATCTCAACTATATACCGATAAGCGTGAATACGAACGGCAAAAAGTTTTACTGCCTAAAGGATCTACTTCCCAGAAGCAAGTTGATCGATCTCGCACTGCCTATGAAGTATCGGAACAAAATTATGAGGGAGCAAAAGCTTCATTAACCAAGGCGAAGGCTTCTGTCCGCCAGGCTGAAGCATCACTTGCAAAGGCACGTGCAAATCTCGGTCAGGTTGGGGAAGACAATGCAAAACTTAGGACTGCCATTGCAAATCTCCAACAAGCGGAATTGAACTTGGAATTTACCGAAGTCAGGGCGCCAGTTGATGGATTTGTAACGAACTTACTCCTCAGGAAAGGCAGCAATGCAGCAGCGAATCATGCTGCCCTTGCATTGGTTGATGTAAACAGTTATTGGATTGATGCCTATTTTAAGGAAACTTCGGTGGGTAAAATAATG
>PKSW01000028.1 GCA_002869465.1 Marinilabiliales bacterium | reverse complement strand
TCAACTCAGGTTCTTTCTTTTGGCGGGCGACAGGGATAAGAATTAAACCCCCAACAAATAGAATTAATTTTTTGTCTCCAAATGGCTTTTCCTTGTCCAGTGCGTCAATAAGCTGAATGAGCGGTATACATTTATTAATAACTTCTTTGTGGTATTTACTTTTTGATGACTAGAACTTAATAGACGACCTAAGCGCTTTGTTTTTGACATCTTCCATTATAGACTTACTCATGGGTTGCTGATCTGATTGATTTGGGTTTGATGCATGTAAAATTAGAAATAATTTCCTGTTGGCTTCATCATATGCTAAGGTGATTATTGAGAATCAATTCACATCATCCAACAAATCATCAGGCTCCGCACCAGCACCTAATTTAAGATTTCTAAAAAAAGCTATAATGATGACTATTAATATTACTGCTACAGCAATATATAAACCCATAGGGATTGGAATTGCATCACCGGAAGCGTAAGAGTGAAGCCCCGAGAGATAATAATTTACTCCGAAATAGGTCATTAAAACTGATCCCAGGCCTAATAAAGCTGCGACACTTACCGGAAAATATCCTTTTAATCCCGGGATTTTATGCATATGGACGATAAATGAGTACACCAAGATCGTTACCATAGCCCATGTTTCTTTGGGATCCCAACCCCAATATCTTCCCCATGATTCATTTGCCCATACCCCGCCGAGGAATGATCCTATTGTAAGTAAAAACAGACCTATTATAAGAGCGATTTCAATGATATATACTAACTCCCTGATGGTATATGTGACCCTGGTATTATTTCTTTCATTTCGTAAAATAATAAGGATCAGGTTTGTTAATCCCAGTAATGCTCCAATAGCCAGGAATCCGTAACTGGCAGTGACAATCGCAACATGTATTATCAGCCAGTATGATTTTAATACGGGTACCAGATTTGTAATTTCTGGGCTCATCCAACTTAAGCCGGCGATCAATAGGGTGGAGGCTGAGAGAACAGTAGTAACTGCAAGAGCCATTTGGGACTTCTTGGCAAAAACCAAACCCGATAAACAAGCAGCCCAACTTATGAAGATCATAGATTCGTATCCGTTGCTCCAGGGAGCGTGCCCGGAAATATACCAGCGAATGGCTAAGCCTGCTGAATGCAGCACGAATAGAATTAAAACCAAAAGAATTCCTATTTTATTTACCTTTTTAAGCTTGATTTCAGGTTTGAAGATATTTATGAAAGCGCCAATCAATAATACCAAACCAACAATCAAGTATAATATGGCAAGCTTGCTGAAGATATTGAAATTGATATAAAAATTTTCAAGTTTAATTTTTGCTTGATTAGGGATAACGTCACGACCATATTTAACCTGGTTGCCTTTTAATTCAATTAATAAGCGATTGGCTTGTTCCCAGTTAGCGGTTTTCTTGGCGTCATTAACTGCCATTAAATAATTAGATAATGTCCTTATTGCAAATTCTCTGTTTTCCTCGGGCAATCTTTGTTCTGATAACCGAAGGAAGATCCAAGTATGGTTGGGGTCATCAGGAATCGGAAAAATTTTCATCATTTCTCCTGAAAGTACCAAATAACATATATTAACACGCTCATCAACGGTCATTATTTCTTTATCCAGTTTATTACGAGCCCCAGGTTCTTTGCCATAAGCTTCTTCAACCTGTTTAGCAAGTTTATAACCTCCTAATACAACTTCGTTATAGGATACATAATTACTGGTGACACCCAGTATCATTTTTATTTCCTTATTTGAAACCTTAATAATTTTTTCGGCTGCCCATTTGTTAGGATCAGCATTCATATCCAGAAAAACCTCAACGGCTGACATGCCATTGTAACGGTCATTCTTATATACTTTTCGCAGAATTTTTGAGGCAACTGAGTTTATGGGCTCAATGCGACCTTCATTGCTTTGCACCAACAATTCCCCAAATGATTTTGCGTGAGACTGGTCTATTTTCCCAAAGGGAGAAACTACTTGGGCATTAGATATAAAAACAGTTGATGAAACGAGAATGATTGCCAGCACTGCAGCTCTCTGTGCCTTTAATTTAGTTAGTGCCCGAATTAACTTTTGAAATCGGCTGTTTTTATTGAAC
>PKSW01000237.1 GCA_002869465.1 Marinilabiliales bacterium | reverse complement strand
TTAGCTTAATTATAGACGTAAAATCCCCTAGGAAACCCATCGTGATTAGGAGTTACGAGGCCTCGGAAGACGAGAAATCTCCGGGTGAAAATTGAATTACGATTGCAAGTGAAATCAGATTGCCTGCCTTTCGGCATACATGCCGCACCCCTCCAGTCTTACGGTATAAATGATAATATTCCTGGCTGGTCTTGCCCGTCGCCTTAGGCGAGACAGGCTTAGGCAAGAGCAATGACGTTACGGTCATCAGAAGGCCGCACCGTCATTGCGAGGAGGTTTGGCTGATTACTTTTCCTTCCTCCTTATCGCTGATACCGACGAAGCAATCTGATAAAAGTGTTGAGCGCAAACCTATGTTAATTCACTGTAAATAGCCTGTTATATGAAACTTCATCTACAATCAATTACTATCAATTACGTGCGAAGCGCTAATTAAATGCGTAGCAATCTAATTAAGAATGGGAAGGCTAAAGGCTAAAGTGAAAAAAAGGCTAAAGTAAAAAGTTTTGTTCCGGTATCCCAAAACGTATCCGCGGTGATCCGCCTAATCCGTGTCATCCCTGCCTGCGGCAGACAGGCGCGTTCCTATAAACCCGCATTCCTATATTTAAGCCAAAACAACATGCTTGTCAACCAAGTCGAAAAAACTCATCCCGAGTCCTCGTGACATAACTCAAAAACCATTACCCCTTAATCCTTAATACTCTCCTCTTTGATTAAATATGGTTTATAATCATCATTATTATTTTCGCTGTCCTTATTAAATTGATATAAAGAAACCACATCAATTTCTGATCCCGACCAATTTGCCGGTTCAATTATTAAAAAAGTTCTTGTCTTATATTTCGACTGATCCTGATCAATCCATGAACCCGAATTAGCATATATTCCTGAATAAAATTTCTCAAAAGGAAATACCTTTATTTCCGGTTCGTGAGAATGGCCAAAAGCAACAATTTTGGGTTGATCGCTACCAAAATAATCTGTTAAATATTCAAATAATGC
Source organism: Marinilabiliales bacterium (assembly GCA_002869465.1). Taxonomy (GTDB): domain Bacteria; phylum Bacteroidota; class Bacteroidia; order Bacteroidales; family F082; genus UBA4459. The sequence goes on along the minus strand of PKSW01000237.1, from coordinate 1,098 downwards.
TGCACCATAAAGTTTCGTTCCATTAAGTAATCCCAGAAAAACGCTAAGAGTTTTTGGGACCTTATTAATCTCCTGAGTGTTCTTCCACAACTCTTCAATATCCGCATCATACATTTCCAGGGCTCCATTAAAACTCATATCATCTGAGTACCCATCAATACCTGTCATTTTAACCATGGAAGAGTCCATCGGAATAGTATCAGGATCCATACCAAAATCGGCTATAGTATAGCCAAAAGCGGCAGTCCATGCAGTTACAAATTCTATATCGCTACCAACCGATTGAATATCTTTATACGATTTAGTTCTGGATGCTAAACCAGAGGCATAGAGCCTGGTTACAAAATATCCCGGTGGCAATATTTTACCATCGTTTATAAGTGGTTGCGGACAATTAAAAAAATCATATCTGTGCCCGTGTTCCAAATGTATCTTATCTACAGGATTATACTTCCCTAAGCCCTGCGCATCACCTTTCCATATTGCGTTTGGAATCAATTCTGTTATAACATCTTGTGTTACCAGCATATCATGATTTCCCGGCACATAGATAACATCAATTATACCTCCTGTACTGATATCTGAAAGTTTATCGAATATTGGTTTATTAACAGGATTTTGAGCAATTGCTGTAAAGTACTCTTTTGAATTTGTAATGTTTGCTGTTGCATCAAATGGTTTACCATAATACGGCACCATCCACTCATCAAATAAATCACCCATAATAACCAACTGTTTTATGCGCGGATGAGATTCTACATAGGTAAGAAATTTTGTAAGAGCCACAGCATTTTTATTAAACCAGGAGTAATTATGGTTGGTAGCACGCACATCACCACAATGGATATCGCTTATACATGCTATGAGAGTTCGCTCTGTAGTATCCCCTGAACCGGAAGTGAGATCCTCATGAAGATTTTTAGAATTGGTCCTGAATTCGAATTGCTGAGAGCCATTTACGGGATTGTCTCCCACTAATAATTTACTTTCATCAACATTAAGATTATATTTCCACCCGCTTTTAAGGTTATATCCTTCATTAAAACGTAAAAAAACAATTTTCCCTTCACTAACAAGTTGGTAGTTATCCTTAAGACT
>PKSW01000373.1 GCA_002869465.1 Marinilabiliales bacterium | reverse complement strand
GTAAACAGTTCCCAGGCCCAGTCGATAGCTTCTTTTTTAAAATAATCGCCAAACGACCAATTACCCAGCATTTCAAACATGGTGTGGTGATATGTATCGTGGCCTACTTCCTCAAGGTCATTGTGTTTTCCTGAAACCCGGAGGCATTTTTGCGTGTCGGCGATGCGGGGAAATTCAATTTTCTCATTTCCGAGAAACAGGTTCTTGAACTGGTTCATACCAGCATTGGTGAACATGAGGGTAGGATCGTCCTTTACCACCATAGGTGCGGAAGGGACTATTTTATGGCCTTTTTTTTCAAAAAAGTTCAGAAAGGCATTTCTTATTTCTGATGAATTCATTATCAATTAATTAACAATAAAAAGTTGATTATTAAGAATTTTTAAGATTGCAAATTTAGTGGATTTAATTAATTTCGCATCACAATTAGGTTTTATGGCCAAAACAAGATACACTTTTAATACCAAGTCACTAACCTACGAAGAACACAAACTTACTTTTGGGCAAAAGTTACTTAGGTTCATGTTCTTCCTTGTTGCGTCGATGGCTTTTTCCGTTGTTATTATATTTTTAAGCTTTACTTTTTTTGAATCACCAAAAGAGCGGATACTTGAAAGAGAGATTGCCCAATACGAGCATCAGTTTGAAATTATGAGTGACAGGTTGGATCAGATGCAAACGCTGATGGCTGAGTTATCCGACCGGGATGATAATATTTACCGAGTGATTTTTGAAGCAGAACCTATTCCCAAATCTGTTCGCCAGGCAGGCTATGGCGGTGTCGACAGGTATGCCAGACTGGAAGGTTACAATAATTCGGAATTGATTATTGAAACATCAAAAAAACTGGACAAGATTGCCAGCCAAGTGTATGTACAATCCAAATCATTTGACGAGGTATATGAACTGGCGATCAATAAAGAGAAAATGCTGGCCAGTATTCCTGCCATCCAGCCAGTGAGCAATACGGACATGAAAAGATTATCATCATTTTATGGGTATCGCCCGGATCCGATATATAAAGTCAGGAAATTTCATGCCGGCGTTGATTTTTCAGCACCTCAGGGGACACCAGTTTATGCACCCGGTGATGGCGTGGTTATTAAAACGAACACTTCTCGAAGGGGGTATGGCAATACGATTGAAATTGACCATGGTTACGGGTATATTACTTTTTACGCGCACTTAAAGGAAATCAAAGTAAGAAAAGGACATAAGGTAACCAGGGGTGAGATTATTGCCACAGTTGGTAATTCTGGAAAATCGACAGCACCGCACCTGCATTATGAAGTGCGGAAAAATGGTAACAACCCGGTAAATCCGATTTATTATTTCTTTAACGACCTGACACCTGAAGAATTTGAGACCGTCCTCGAAAGGTCAAAAATTCCAACCCAATCGCTTGACTAACAAGTGTCGTTCACGATGACTGAAAAAATCTATTTTAAAATTGGAGATGTCGCTGAAAAATTCGGTGTGAATACCTCATTGATCAGATACTGGGAGCAGGAATTCAAATTTATAAAACCCCGAAAGAGCGACAAAGGAACGCGGCTTTTCACAAAAAAAGACATCGATCATTTTGAGATCATCTACCACCTGATCAAAGAAAAAGGAATGACCATTCAGGGAGCCAAAGCTTTTTTAAAAAATAAAAAAGACGATGCTTCCATTGAAAATTTAAATGTGATCAATACACTTAACCGCACCAAAAACCTGCTCATAGAAATAAAGCAAATCCTGGAAACAAAACAGGACTTGCCTAAAGAAAATGATTGATCAGGACCAAAAGAGGACTATGATTATCGCCATCGGAGGAATAAGCAATGCGGGTAAATCAAGACTTGCGGCAAGGATAGCTGATTTTTACAAAAATCAATCGGCCATTGTTTTGTGCCAGGATAATTACGCCAACCCCACTCCCGAAATACCAAGAATTAATAGTCATACCAATTGGGAGATACCCGAATCCATTGATTTTAAGAGGTATTACAAAAAAATACTTGAGTGTATACCTCATTATAATATCATCATTGCCGAAGGACTATTTGTTTTCTATGAGCAAAGATTGATAGACCTTTATGATAAAAGTATTTACCTTATTATTGATAAGGAAACTTTTCTCGAAAGAAAAAAAGATGATCTGCGTTGGGGAAAAGAAGCGGAATGGTATATGGAGCATATATGGGACAGCCATTTTAAATATTGCAATGAAGTTGTTTCGCGGAAAAAAGCTTATCAATTATCAGGAAAAGAACCCATTGATTTCGATGCAGTAGTCCAATTCCTAGAAGCATAGGCTGTTAAATAATTCTTAAGTCAACTCCAAAACTGACGCATGCCCTTATAAATCATTATTTTTGCACTTCTTTAGCAATAAGAAGGTATGGGATTTATTAAAGAATATTTTATAGCTCTGTTCAATCTGACTGCAGATATGGCGCCATACCTGCTGCTGGGTTTCCTTTTTGCAGGATTGTTAAAAGTGTTTTTGCCAGCCAATTTAATGAGTAAATATCTGGGGAAAAGCAGTTTTTCATCTGTACTAAATGCTACTATTCTCGGGATTCCGCTGCCATTATGCTCATGTGGTGTGCTCCCTGCCGGTATTTCGCTGCATAAAAATGGAGCATCCAAAGGTGCGTCCGTATCCTTCCTGGTATCTACACCTCAAACAGGTGTTGACTCCATTTTGGTTACCTGGTCGATGCTCGGATTACCTTTTGCTATTATCAGGCCCATTGCTGCTTTATTTACAGGTGTTGCCGGTGGATTATTAACGAATAAAATTGAAAAAGAAAAAGTGAAACCGGTCGATCCTGAGCCATTGGTAGAAACAAAAAAACAAAAACCTTCTGTGAAGGAGATATTCAAATATGCATTTGTTGAAATGCTCAATGATATTGCCAAGTGGCTTATTATCGGCTTGCTCATCGCTGCATTTATTGAAGTACTGATCCCTGATAATTTCTTCAGCGAATTTCAAATCAGCGGCATACTCGGCATGCTGATCATTTTGGTGGCATCCATTCCGTTATATGTCTGTGCCACTTCATCAGTGCCAATTGCAGCCGTATTGTTATTGAAAGGTATTTCTCCGGGTGCGTTACTTGTTTTCTTAATGGCAGGCCCGGCCACCAATGCAGCAGCTATTACGGTAATCGGTCAAAATATGGGTAAGAAAACAGTCGCTATTTATTTATCGGTATTAATTGCCGGTTCTTTGCTGTTCGGTCTTCTGATTGATTATTTGCTTCCGGGCAATTGGTTCATGCCCCTATTGGAAACGATGAACGGACATGAACATTCGCTGTTGCCTCAATGGTTAAACTATCTTTCGGTAGCTTTCCTGACTTTTATGTTGGTTTATAATTATTACAACAGGATTAAACATAACATTATGAATAAAAAAGCGAAATCAGAATTCTCAATGGATATACCTGCCTTAAAAATTAATGTGGAAGGCATGACTTGTCAGCACTGCAAACGTAAAGTAGAAGAAGGTCTTCTTGAAATGGATGGTGTCTCAACTGTTACTGCTAATCCTGACGCCAATACCGTTGAAATATACGGGCATAATTTAAAGCTTCAATCTATTCAAAAAACCGTTGAAGAACTGGGTTATGACTTCAAGGGGAAACTTTAATCCTTTTGTTTTTTATTGTCCTGGTATAAATCAGGGATAAAAGTTTGTTCGGCGATTGGAATTCTTACATATCCCCTTTCAGGTTTTCGTTCTCCCAATTTGATGGGCGGAGGCGTAAGATCTTCGTAAGGGATGGAACTCAAAAGATGTGAAATAGTATTTAAACGTGCTTTTCGTTTTATATCTGCATTTACCACATACCAGGGTGAAAGTTTTGTATCGGTATAACTGAGCATTTCATCTTTTGCCTTTGAATAATCAATCCACCGGTCGCGCGACTTTAAATCCATCTCACTTAATTTCCAGCGTTTGGTAGGGTCTTTTAAACGTGCCTGGAATCGCTTTTCCTGCTCCTCTTCACTGATGGAGAACCAGTATTTGATCAGCTTAATACCGGAGCGAATCAGCATCCGTTCAAAGTTGGGACACGAACGCAGGAATTCCCAGTATTCATCGTCGGTACAGAATCCCATTACACGCTCCACCCCTGCCCTATTGTACCACGAACGGTCGAACAGAACCATCTCCCCACCCGAGGGCAGATGCGGCACATAGCGTTGAAAATACCACTGTGTTTTTTCCCTTTCGGTAGGTGTGCCGAGCGCAACAACCCTTACGACCCTGGGATTCAGTTTTTCGGTGATCCTTTTAATCACACCACCTTTACCAGCAGCATCGCGGCCCTCAAAAATAACAATGACCTTTTCCTTTTTTATTTTGATCCATTCCTGGAGTTTCACCAATTCAATTTGCAATCTTTCAAGCTCCTGCTCATAAAATGATTCCTTTAAATTACCGTGTTTGTCAAATTTCGATTCGTGTTGTCCCATGCATTCAGTTTGTATGATTAATTTAAAATTGTCAAATTCGTCATCAGAAAAATCCTTAGCTTAGTAGCCAGAATTCAGGGTTGAATTTACAAAAATTATCATATTCAGGCCTTTTAAAGTATTTGTTTTTATGATGAACAGGTGGTGTATATTTCTAATCTTCTTTACGAGTAGTTTATTATTGAAAAGTCAATTCAGTATCAATGGAACATTTATTGGATTGCCCGCTGAAAAAATTATGCTGGTGCGAACGAATGGCAGCAAGCATGTGGTAATTGATTCGACACGCTTAAACGAGAATGGTAGTTTCAAAATTTTATTAGGTCCGGAATTGAGTTCCGGTTCTTATCAATTATATACTGAATCGGGTGTATCAGTTGATGTGATCCTGGATGAAGAGAACATCCGCTTCATGGCGATGTATGATGGGTACGATCAGCAGATTCAGATGTTAGAGTCCCATGAAAATACGATCTATTACGATTTTATAAAACTTAAGGAGCGCAACCTATACAAACTGGATATTTTAAGCAATGTGATCGATTATTACCCGAAGGAAGATGTATTCTACCAGGTGACTGTTGAGCAGGTTATTGACCTGAGGACTGAAATAAATCAGCAGGCTGAAGAATTGGTGAATAATAATTCAACAACCCTGGCTTCACACTTTATAAGACTTATAAATCCTGTTTTTGCACCCATTGATTTATCTCAAGAGCAGCAGAAATTGTATTTAAAAAGTCATTACTTCGATCATGTCAATTTTAACGATACAGTACTTTTAAATAGTCATCAATTGAATGCAAAATTCATTCAGTATTTGTCACTTTACCAGGATCAAAACGCGGATAAGGAAACTTTTGAAACGAACTTACTGTCAGGCGTGGATACGCTTTTGCAAAAGGCCTCGGTAAATCAAAGGATGTATACTTATGTGCTGGAGTTTTTAATTGGAGGATTCGAAGCCATAGGATTTGAGAAAGGGCTGGAACATATTGCGAGTCATCATCAGTTGGACGAACTATGCGTAAATACTGAAAAGCTGCTTGAATTACAACATAAAATAGAGTTGATCCGACAACTTGCCATTGGTAAAACAGCACCGGAATTCGCAGCTATGGATCTTGAAGGAAATGTGATCAGGCTAAGCGCGATCGAAGTCCCAAAGACCATATTATTCTTCTGGGCAAGTTGGTGTCCGCACTGCAAGGAAATGATAGAGGAAATAAATGATATTTACCGAGCTGCTGACAATGAAATAGAGGTAATCGGAATATCGATTGACACCAGTTTAACTGATTTAAAGCAAGTTATTTCAGACTATAATATTGATTGGCCTGTTGTAGCTGAGCTTGATGGATGGGATAGTGAAATTGCATCTCAGTATGGCCTTGTTGCAACCCCTACCATTTTTATATTGGGACAGGATAAAACGATTCTGGCTAAGCCCACCAATAAAGCTGAATTAAGAAAACTATTTTAATAATTTCTTTTATAATCCCGAAGCTAGCACGTCCACTATATGGGCTGTTTTTATGGGAAGATTATGCCTTTCAATATATCCTTTCTGATGCATCAGGCATGATGAATCGGTGCTGACAATATACTCAGCGCCTGTTTCGATCGCATTATGTACTTTTTGCTCGGCCATCGCTGCTGAGATAGGTTCAAACTTGACTGCAAAAGTTCCGCCAAAACCACAGCAGGTATCTGTGTCTTTCATTTCTATCAATTCCAAGCCTTTCACATTTCGTAACAAGATACGAGGCTCTTCTTTCAATCCGTATTCGCGCAATGCTGCACATGAATCGTGGTAAGTAACTTTGTGCTCAAAGACTGAACCGAAGTCAGTTATTTGTAACACATTTACCAGGAAATCAGTTATTTCAAAAATGTTTCTTTGTAGTTGTTTGTAATCGTTGTGGAAAGCTGAATTATAAAAAAGCTCGTCAAAATTATTTCTTACATAGCCGATACATGAAGCCGATGGTCCCACTACCGGTCTTTTCCTGCTAAAATCTTTTATAAATTTTTCTCCCAGTTTTTTAGCTTCATCCCAGTGCCCACTGTTAAATGCGAATTGGCCACAGCAAGTCTGCTCTGTATTATAGTGCACTTTAACACCCGCTTTCTCAAGCACTTTAATCATATTAAAACCGGTTTGCGGATAAAACTGATCAATGAAACATGGAATGAATAAGTCTACCTCGGGTTTTTTCATGGGCCAAAATTACGAATTCATACGAACAAAATTTAGTTTTTTCAGATCATCCCAAAAGGCCGGATATGATTTTTCAACCACATCTTTATCCTTAATGGTAATTTTATCATAGACGATTGCCAAAGGAGCAAAACACATGGCCATACGGTGATCCTTATACGTTTCAAAAACGAGTTTTTCGGAGATGGTCATATTATTATCAAAGCTCAGATGATACGTTTTGTTTTTCTCAGTTAAAATGGCACCTGTCTTTTTCAGTTCATTACTCAGTGACAGCATCCGGTCCGATTCTTTATGTTTGAGATGCTCAACCCCCGTAATGGATGCTTTTATTTTTTTCGCGGCACAGCTAGTCAGCACTGCAGGGACCAGATCCGGAGCATCCGTTAAATCGTATATAAAATGCGATGTTTGTTTTCCGGACGAGGTCAGGCGAATACCATCTGGTTCAAAAATTGTATGAACGCCCAATTCTTTATATATCTCACTGACACAGCTATCTCCCTGAACGCTTTTGTTTGTATATCCTTCCAGAAAAATATCCGATGTTTCAGCTAAAGAAGCCAACTCGTACCAGTATGAGGCAGAACTCCAATCCGGTTCAATTTTTATGCTCTTTATTTTATATTCAGAAGGTTTTACCTGTACAAAAGTATCTTTCAACTCAACCGATGCACCAAAGTTTTGCATTAATTTCCGGGTCATTTCAATATAAGAAAACGAAACTGGCTTTTCATCAAACCGAATGGTCAATCCCTTTTGGGTATAAGGCGCTACCATCATTAATGATGTAATAAACTGGCTACTGACAGATGCATCCATTTTCAGTTCTCCTCCTGCAAGTTGGCCTCCGATGATATGAAGAGGGGGATAGTTGGTTTTATCCGAATGAGAAATATGAGCACCCAAACCCTGTAAGGCAGAGACAAGAATTCCGATGGGCCTTTTTTGCATACGTTCACTGCCGGTTAATAACCAGGAACCTTTTTGAACTGATAGGTAAGATGCCAGGAAACGCATCACTGTTCCGGCATTTTCAGCATTTATAATAAGTGGTAATTGCTGGTCAGCGCATGACCTGATCTGATTCAAATAAAATATAAGCCTTTGCGTATCGTCAGCTTCCGAGAGATTTGGAAAAGATGAAATATCTGCTTCTGCATCCGATAACTCTGACATGATCAATACCCGGTTGCTGATGCTTTTGGAACCTGAAATATGTAGTTTGCCTTTAGGCGCAGATGATATCTTCTCTAATCGTATGCTTTTCAATGTACAGAATTTCTGTTTATATAATACTTGATACTGTCAACAACCATATCCATATTCACTTCAATGTCATGAGTTGCTTTTCCAATCTTGCGTATCAGACTGAATTTAAGTTGCCCTTCCCGCACTTTCTTGTCCTGTCGCATAAGGTCAAGTAATTCCGGAATAGTAGCTTCACTGATGTCAAATTTTTCAAAATTCAAATCAATCATTTCGACAATTTCATCTGTCTGGGTACATTCAATGTCGAAAATTTTAGAAGAAATCCATGTTTCGCAGATCATACCTGCTGCAATGGCTTGCCCGTGCGTAATGGGTTTGTCGTGCATGAGATAGTAACTTTCGATGGCGTGACCGATCGTATGCCCGAAATTCAAATTTTTCCTCATACCCTTCTCCAGTGCATCGTGATGTACAATGTCAATTTTATCCCGGGCAGCTTTGGTAATTATTTTATCCCAGTCCTCCAATTGATGATAATCTTGTCCGCTTAAAATACTCCAAAGATCACGATCCATGATCAAGCCATATTTCATCACTTCCGCAAAACCTGATTGCCATTGATGATCCTCAAGGGTATTCAGAAAAATAGGGTCAATAATTACAGACACCGGATCAACAAACAATCCTACCTGGTTTTTATAGGCACCATAATCAATACCGGTTTTTCCTCCAATAGCTGCATCCGCCATACCCAGTAAAGTAGTTGGGAAATTAATGAATGGTATGCCCCTTTTATAAGTCGAAGCCGTAAAACCGCCAATATCAGTTACCACACCGCCTCCGAGATTTAAAAAAAGTGCGTCCCTGTCTACCTGCAATCGTGTAAGCTCATCCCAGATATGAATGGATTGTTCCAGGTTTTTGCCACGCTCGCCACTTTTAATGGTAATTACATGGTCAATTTTTACATCGGGAAGATGTGCTCGGAAAACTGGCAAACAGTGTTTTTCCACATTTTCGTCCACCAGCATTATAATCCTGGGATATTTTAGCAGTCCTTTTTCCGACATGTCAAGGGCGCCATTACCGATCATGTACGATACGGGCTTTGTATCTAATAACAATGGATGTTTACTCATGGCCGCAAAGATAAAAGACTAATTAGAATTGTCAACACAAATATGATACGTTCATCAATATTAGAAACTTAATCGAAAGCAGCCATTAACAGTTCCAGATCGCGAAAAGGAATTTGATGCAAATCACTGATATGTTTATTGGTGAGAACGCCATTGTAGATGTAAACACCTCTGGAAAAAGCCGGGTCAAGTTTTAAGAACCGCTCAATTCCGCCAGTTTCAGAAATATTCAGCAATAAGGGCGTTAAAAAGTTACTAAGAGAATAAGATGCGGTATGCGGTACCCTTGATGCGATATTGGGCACACAATAGTGTGTGATGCCATGCACCTGGAAAACAGGTTGCTCATGGGTGGTAACCCTAGAAGTTTCAAAACAGCCTCCCTGGTCAATGCTCACATCCACTATGATAGAGCCGGGATGCATTTGCTGGACCATTTCTTCGCTCACATAACATGGGGCAACACCTGCATCAGAATGTGTGGCAGAAATAACCACATCAGCTTCTTTAAGTGCTTTTAGCAGCACTTTGGGCTGTACAATGGAAGTAAATATTCTGTTACCCAGATTATTTTGTAAACTTCGTAGTTTGTAAATGGAATTATCAAATACTTTCACATAGGCACCCATTCCTAGTGCTGTGCGTGCAGCAAACTCAGCAACGGTTCCGGCACCTATGATGACCACTTCTGTGGGTTTGATACCCGGAAACCCACCCAGCATGATTCCCCTTCCGTAAGTAGCATGGCTTAAATACTCTGAAGCAATTAGAACTGCTGTGTTTCCTATAATTTCACTCATGGACTTAATGACAGGGAAGCCACCGGTTTTATCCTGTATAAACTCATAGGAAATGGCTTTTACTCTTTTGGACATTAATTTCTCAAAATACGATTTGTCGCGATCGGGCAAAAAAATGGATGAAAAAAGCACTTTGTTCTGGTCGATCTTTTCTATTTCATCAAGGGTAGGTGGCCCGATTTTTATAATTACATCAGATTTATACACTTCGTTGGAAGTCGTCACAATTTCAGCGCCCGCCTCTGCATATTGTTCATTGATAAAATGTGCGGAGGCTCCTGCATATTCCTCGATAATAACACGATGCCCGTTTTCAACCAGTAAATGAACAGCTTCAGGTACCAGGGCGATCCGGTTTTCATTGTGCGATAACTCTTTAGGAATGCCAATGATGAGTTTGTTCTTTTCGAATGCTGTTTCAAGCATTTCTTCCTGCGGCATAAGCCGCTCCTTCTGTGATAGTTTAAGGAAGTCTTTGGTTTTTTCACCCATCATAGCCGTAATGTTAACTTATATTTAAAAAGCGGATTCTGTTCGTTTATTAAAAACGATGCCTTACAAATATAAGCACTTTAAAAGATTTATTAAAACTAAATATTTAACAAGCTGATCAATGTTCATTTTTAGCCCGTAAATGACCTGACTTTTGAATAGTTTTTTGTTAATAACTTCATGCTTCTATCTTCTCTCAACCTATAATAAAATAGGTATTTTTAACTATATTTGCACACGTAAAATTTGAAGGTAAAACAGGAAGAAAAATTATGACTCAGGAAGAAAAAAATAACTTGTCAAAAGATAATTATACAGCACAGAATATACAGGTGCTCGAGGGCCTGGAAGCGGTAAGAAAAAGACCTGCCATGTACATTGGTGATGTTAATGTAAAAGGCTTGCATCACTTGGTATATGAAGTAGTTGACAACTCCATTGATGAAGCCTTGGCAGGCTACTGCGATATGATATCAGTAGTCATTCATAAAGACAATTCAATTACAGTAAAAGATAATGGCCGGGGAATACCCACTGGTCTGCATGAAAAAGAGAACCGTTCGGCGCTGGAAGTGGTAATGACCGTGTTACACGCCGGAGGTAAATTCGACAAAGGATCCTACAAAGTTTCCGGTGGATTGCACGGTGTAGGCGTTAGCTGTGTGAATGCTCTTTCAGAGCACCTGACTGCTACTATTCACAGGGAAGGCAAAATTTTCAGGCAGGAGTATAAAAAGGGGAAACCTCAGTATGATGTGGAAGTGATTGGCGAATCAAATGATACAAGTACCATGGTGCATTTTGTTCCAGATTCATCCATATTTCTTATCACTAGCTATGATTATTCAATTCTTGCAGCGAGACTCAGGGAATTAGCATTTCTGAATAAAGGCATTAGATTGACCCTTACTGACGAGCGTGTCAATAACGGAGAAACTAAGTATGATGAGTTTTATTCTGAAAACGGGTTGGCCGATTTTATCAGTTACCTGGATGAGAACAGGGAAAACCTGATCCCCGAACCCATCAGTATTGAAGGTGAAAAAAATGAAATTCCCATTGAGATATCGATGCAGTACAATACTTCATTTACGGAGAATGTACATGCATATGTGAATAACATCAATACACATGAAGGGGGAACACATCTTTCAGGTTTCAGAAGGGGACTCACTCGAACGTTGAAAAGTTATGCAGAAAAGTCAGGGATGCTTTCGAAACTGAAATTTGACATTAACGGTGATGATTTCAGGGAAGGTTTAACTGCTGTTATATCTGTAAAAGTTCAAGAGCCACAATTTGAAGGCCAAACCAAGACGAAATTGGGTAACTCGGAAGTGATGGGTGCCGTCGACCAGATGATCAGTGAAAGCTTATCCAACTATCTGGAGGAAAACCCAAAAGAAGCGAAGACTATTGTTCAGAAGGTGATTCTTGCTGCTACAGCGCGACATGCTGCGCGTAAAGCGCGTGAGTTAGTGCAGCGAAAAAATGTACTTACCGGATCTGGTTTACCGGGAAAGTTAGCCGACTGCTCAGAAAAGGATCCTGCATTATCAGAAATTTACCTTGTTGAGGGTGATTCTGCCGGAGGAACTGCCAAACAGGGCCGCGACCGGAAATTTCAGGCCATACTGCCCTTACGCGGTAAAATTTTGAACGTGGAGAAAGCCCTGCCTCATAAAATACTTGAAAGTGAAGAAATCAAAAATATTTATACAGCACTGGGAGTAAGTATTGGTACAGAAGAAGATTCAAAAGCTTTGAATGTGGACAAACTCCGGTATCATAAGATCATTATCATGACGGATGCCGACGTGGACGGAAGTCATATCGCTACATTGATCATGACCTTCTTTTTCAGGCATATGGTAGATCTGATCGATCTGGGATATGTTTATATTGCCACGCCCCCACTCTACCTGTTAAGAAGGGGCAAAACAGAAAGATATTGCTGGACAGAAGAAGAAAGGGAACGGGTGACCAAAGAATTATCACCTGACGGAACAGATAAAGGAATCCATATACAGCGTTATAAAGGTTTGGGTGAAATGAATGCCGAGCAACTGTGGTCGACAACGATGGATCCGGCTACAAGAACTTTAAGGCAGGTGACTATTGAAAATAGTTCGGAAGCAGATCATGTATTCAGTATGCTCATGGGAGATGAAGTGCCACCTAGGCGAGAGTTTATCGAAGCCAATGCCAAATACGCGAATATTGACATATAGATCAACTTAGGAAATCATAACAAAAAAAGCCGCTTTTCAGCGGCTTTTTTAATGGGTGGAAGATGGGATTTGAACCCACGACCCCTAGAACCACAATCTAGTGCTCT
>PKSW01000173.1 GCA_002869465.1 Marinilabiliales bacterium | reverse complement strand
TAACATCCATGTGATGCCACCCATGTCCAAGAACTTTGTCTTTGTCTTTATTCTGGTGCTGTTGGTAACAGGCGTCTTTAGCTTCTTCTTCATCATACAAAACAACTTTGCCACAGCTCAGGCCAATAAGGAGCTACAAAACAAGATTCTCGATACGCAACTTCAGTTGAAAAACCAGGAGTTGCAATACCTTAAGATGCAGATCCATCCGCACTTCCTTTTTAATACCCTGAATACCATTTATGGCCTCTCTTTGAAGTCATCACAACAGACACCGGATGTAATTCTGAAGCTGAGTAACCTGCTGGATTATATCCTTTACCAGGTGAATAAACCGGCTGTGAGTCTTGCGGAGGAGCTTGATCATATTATGGACTATATGGAGCTTGAGCGGATTCGGTTTAAGGATACCCTGAAGATTTCCACATCGGTGAAGCAGGTCGATCCCGATTTAATGATTGCTCCCATGATTCTGATTCCCTTTGTGGAGAATGCCTTTAAACACGGGAAAATTACAGATGGGTTTTTGCATATTGAAATGAAATTGTCAGTAAATAATGGCCAAATGAATTTTGAGATTTCCAATACCGCCGGCGACCCTGAAGAGAGTAAAAATGGTGGCATAGGATTACAAAATATTCAAAAACGGCTGGATATGAATTATCCGGAGAATCATTTGCTAAACATCAGGCGATTGGAGAACAGATATATTGTGAATTTATCCTTGTCGGGATTAAAAAACCTTAACCATGAGCAGCAGGATTAACGCTATTATTGTGGATGATGAACCTGTGGCACGCGAGGTGCTGGAGACCCATCTGGCAAGGATTCCCTCCATGAATATTGTCGCTTCCTGCAAAAATGCCATGGAGGCTTTTCAGGTGTTAAGTAATAATAGCATTGACCTGATTTTTCTGGATATCAATATGCCGGAGATTAGCGGCCTCTCTTTGGCGAAAGCCATAAAAAACAATACCCGCATCTTCTTTACCACCGCCTACCGTGAGTATGCTGTAGATGGCTTCGACCTCCAGGCCGTGGATTACCTGCTGAAACCCATCTCCTTTGAACGTCTCTTTCAGGCAATCACCAAATTCATGGGAGAGCAGCAGCACCATGCTCCGGAAATCACCACACAGAAAACCGAAAACCGGGAAGACCTCTCCTTTTTCGTCCGTGCAGACCGAAAAATGGTCCGCATCGATATCCCCGAAATCCGATACATCGAAAGCCTCAGCGATTATATCCGCATTCATCTGGACAACAGATCGGTAGTAACCCGTGAGACCATCACCAACATCGAGGCAAGATTGCCAAAAGCAGAATTTTTACGTGTACACCGCTCGTTTATTGTGGCAATATCGTATATTCAGTCCTTCACAACAGAGACCATTGAGATCGGAAAGGAAGAGATCCCCATCTCAAGGAGTTATAAAAATGAAGTACTGAAAAAACTGGAATAACATGATCAACCGACGTCAATTTATTGGTACTGCAGGCATGGCCGCGTGATTCCACAACGCAAGGACGGCACCACGCCATACCGTTTTATCCGCACCACCAGCGCCATGACCGACGCGCCGGTCTTCGGCGGCACCGGCAGACCCATCAAACCCGTTGGCCTCATCGCCTCCGCATTCCGTCCTTCCGACGATGCCACCATGTACCCATACCTGATTCCTTCCAACATTTTCGCAGTGTTGTCATTGCGGCAATTGGAAAAAATCTATCGAAACGTGCTGATGGATGTTGCATTTGCAAATGAATGTGGGGATTTTGCCAATGAGGTTCAGGATGCAATAAATTCGTACGGTGTTGGCCGTGTACAGACGCACGGACGTGCGTCTCTCGAACCACCAAACATTTACGCCTACGAAGTCGACGGCTTTGGCAACAAAGTATTCATGGATGATGCCAACGTTCCTTCATTAATGTCATTGGGGTATCTGGATCCAAAGCTGGCGAAGACAGAATTATACCAGAACACCCGGGAATTTCTGCTGAGCGATAACAACCCCTGGTTTATTCGTGGAAAGGCTGCGGAAGGGCAGGGGAGTCCGCACACCGGAAAAGAGAACATCTGGCCCATGGGGATTATATTACGCGCCATGAC
>PKSW01000338.1 GCA_002869465.1 Marinilabiliales bacterium | reverse complement strand
CCCTAAAAAAGAGAAACCCAAATTTATGTAAATATCAAATCATTGTGAGAAAACATAGTTAATATTTGTATTTTTGCACCTCTTAAAAACAATATATGGTGATATGGATTTAACCCAGGAATTAAATTGCATGATCATTCAGTCGGTTCAGGTTTCTCCCATTATGAAAATTGTAAAAGTGAAACCAGACGGCTGGAAATTACCTGATTTTTCGGCAGGTCAGTTTGTGGCATTGGGATTGCCACCACAGTTTGAAAGGTGTGCAGATGCCACCCAGGAATTTGAACCCAGTAAACCTGACAAACTTATTAAAAGAGCTTATTCTATTGCCTCTTCATCAACTGAAGATGTAGTGG
Organism: Marinilabiliales bacterium; assembly: GCA_002869465.1. Classification (GTDB taxonomy): domain Bacteria; phylum Bacteroidota; class Bacteroidia; order Bacteroidales; family F082; genus UBA4459. The sequence goes on along the minus strand of PKSW01000338.1, from coordinate 1,759 downwards.
AATTTTATATCACGCTGGTACATTCGGGTCAGCTTACCCCGCGTATTTTTAACCTTAAAATTGGTGACAGGATATGGATGGGTCGGAAAGCAGTTGGTATGTTCACACTGGATCAAATTAATGAAGACAGGAACGTGGTCCTCATCGCCACGGGTACAGGCGTTGCTCCATACATGAGCATGCTCCGCTCCAATGCCTTAAAAAGAAAAGGAAATATCATGGTTGTTCATGGCGCCTCCAACAGTTGGGATTTGGGATATTCTTCCGAATTAAAACTCCTGGCAAATATGTTCGACAAATTCGCTTACTATCCGACTATTACCGAGACCCATAAGGAACCACCGGGATGGCAGGGTGATACGAGATTTATTGAAGAAATCTGGAAATCAGGTGAAGTAGAGAAAATATGGGGATTCAAACCCTCACCCGACAATACGGATGTTTTTCTTTGCGGCAATCCGAAGATGGTTGACAGCATGAAAGCATTGCTTTACGAAGATGATTTCAGAGACCATAAAAAGAAAGAACCAGGCCAGATACATGCCGAAGAGTTCTTTTAGAAAATTTTACGAAAGGATGAGTCATCATCCTTTTTTTATGTAAAACATATTATAAGCAGTATATAGAGGTAATTCCATTCTGCCTAACTTTGCATTATGATCTACCCGGACAACTTTGAACAAAAAATTGGATTTGACCAGATAAGGGAATTGCTGAAAGATTTATGCATCAGCGATATGGGTATTCAGTTCGTTGATAAAATCCGTTTTGTCTCCAAACCAGATCTTATAAACAGGCTACTTGACCAGGTAAGTGAATTCGTTGAAATACTTACCATCGGAAAATCTTTCCCGGGCAGCGATTACTTTGATTTGAAAGATGAATTGTTCAGGATAAAAACACCAGGAAGCTACATTGAACAGGAAGCTTTATTCGACCTCAAAACATCTTTAAGAACCATCCAGGACATATTATTTTATTTTAAGAATTCTGACAACAATAAATATACTGAATTAAAAAAACTTACGGAACCTATTGACTTTCCTTCTGAAATGCTGTTGAAAGCAGAAAACATTGTTGATGACAAGGGCGATATCAGGGACAATGCATCTTCCAGACTGGCAGATATCAGGAAAGAAATACTGCAAAAGCAAAGAAAAGTAAACCGTGAAACAAAAAAAGCCTTTGAACAAGCCCAAAAAGCCGGTTACATTCCTGAAAATTCGGAAATCACCATCAGGAATGGGCGACAGGTTATTCCGCTAAAGGCTGCTGAAAAGAGAAGCATTAGCGGTTTTATACATGATGAATCAGCCACAGGCCAAACTGTATTTGTTGAGCCTGTAAGTTCATTTGAAGCCAACAATGAAATCCGGGAACTCGAAAATGAAGAAAGGCGTGAGATCATTAAAATCTTAACGCTTTTTACAAATACCTTGAGACCATTTATTGAAGAATTGCTCGCTGCTTACCGGTTTCTGGGCATCATTGATTTTATTCGGGCAAAGGCATTATTTTCGATCAAGATTAATGCGGGCAGGCCTGTGATCACCAAGGATCAATCCATGAACTTTATTGATGCGGTGCATCCGTTGCTATATCTTTCTCATAAATCACAAAAGAAAGACATCGTACCGCTGGATATTTCGCTGGACGCTGTCAACAGGATTTTGATCATTTCCGGCCCTAATGCCGGTGGAAAGTCGGTCTGCCTCAAAACTGTCGGTTTGCTGCAATACATGCTGCAGTGCGGGTTGCT
>PKSW01000019.1 GCA_002869465.1 Marinilabiliales bacterium | reverse complement strand
TATCACACATTCGTTAGTCAGGATGCATTTCAACTGGAAACCAATACACAGATGAACGCATTGGTTGAGGAGGTAATATCAGAAAACCCCGATCAATTATCAGCAGCCCTGGCTTTTCAGAAAATCGTCAGTAATCACCTGAGCAACCTGAACATTCCTCTGGAATACACGGCTTTTATCTGCCGTTCACCCATTGAAACATGGAACAGCAACCAGGGTACAGAACCTGAAAAGGTATTATTACTGAGTGCATTATTGCAAAAAGCGAATATCACAGCCACACCGGTAGCTATCATTCCCAACCTGCTTTTTGATAAACAGATCGGTGATCTTTTAAGCTTTCAAAAATTTGCCGTCATGCTCGATTTGGAAAATGATGATAATGTACTCCTCTCTGCCAACCAAACAGATGACCAAAACCTGCTATTCAGCATGTCCGATCAAAGCTTGTTAAAATTGGATACTAACTTGAAAAGTCCCGCTCTGTTTTCAATTGAAAAAGAAACAACTCAAATTTTGGCAAAAGGCACATTTAATTTTACTGATTCCGATTTGTCAGGTAATCTGAACCTGGAATTGGAGGGCGCTGTCAATCCTTATTTTTCATTGATCAAAGATGCTTCAGTAATTGAATCACTTGTCAAAGGGGGGATTTCATCAAAGGATATCCAGTCGTTTACCCAGATATTGTTATCGCAGGAAAAATGTGGGACACAGTTGGAAATTAAAAAAGAAGAACCCTTCGAGAAGCTTCATTATTACTACAGTTTTGAAATCCCTTATGTTAAGGGAGGCGCGCAGGGGTGGCATTATACGGTTTTGACTGATGAACGGAACGCAGCGCTTGAGATTCCGGAAACAATTCATGAAAAATATGTGTACACATTTGCTTTCTCCGATGATTTAAAACTGGTAAGTGAACCGTCAAATATTGAAATAAATAATGATGCGGGCTATCTGCACATTCAATTCGAACAATCCGAAGGAAAGTTGGTTGTTACCCGGGAAATTAAACTTTCAGAGAAGATCATCGATACAAATATGTACGATGGTTTCAGGGAGATCATGAATGCCTGGAATAATGTCAATCTTCAAAAGATCATATGTAAGCAGTAATTAATTCTTTTATACCTGATAATATTTGGATGATGCTACACTATATTTTATGGAATGCCGATCCCGAAATATTTGAACTTTTCGGCAGAGGTGTCAGATGGTACGGGCTTTTATTTGCCGGTTCTTTCTACCTGGCAGCATTGATGTTAAGGAGAATACTTCTTAAAAAGGACATGAAAGATGAGCAGATCAGCAAACTCATTATATTTCTTATAGTTGGTTGTTTAGTTGGATTACGCCTGGGACACTGCCTGTTTTATGAACCCGGATATTATTTGAGTAACCCGGTAGAGATCCTTAAAATCTGGAAGGGGGGGCTGGCCAGTCATGGTGCGGCCATCGGTATCCTCATTGCATTGTATTTATTTATCCGCAAAACCAATTTTTCATACCTGTGGCTATTGGACAGGATCGTGATTGTTGTTTTATTTATTGCCCCGTTTATTCGCACCGGGAACCTGATGAATTCCGAAATTATTGGCGATAAGACAAACATGTCGCATGCATTCATATTTGTAAAAGGAATTGATGATGAGTTAGTGCGAAAGAATGGAAAATATATTGATAAAACAACGATCAATCAGATTGGTAAGGATACCGTGGTGGACAATATACATTACAGTAAATTAAATTTAGAGGTATATTTTAACAAGAATATCCCGAAGAATAGAATTGGCGACTTTCTGCACCAGCTTTTTATACAGCAAATTGAAAACGATTCGGATTTAAAACAAAATATCAAGCTATTTATTGACAAGCCCAGCATTGAAATAATTGAGCAAGGAGGAAAATACAAAGCGACCATGACGCTTTATGGAATACCCCGCCATCCAAGCCAGGTTTATGAAGCACTGGCCTATTTGTCATTCTTTTTAATCTTTATTATCTACTATATCAGGCAAAAAGGTATGATCAGGGAAGGATTTTTATTTGGCATGTTCCTTATCCTGGTATTTGGATTTCGATTTTTTGTTGAATTTTTAAAAGAAGTCCAGGTATCCTTTGAAAGCACGATGTTACTTAATATGGGACAGTTACTGAGCATTCCTTTAGTAATTGTTGGGATACTTATTGTTGTGCGTTCACGTAATAAAGCACCAAATTAAGGCCTGAGTATTTGAAAGGTTTGAAGTGACCGAACTATTTTCATCCTCAACCTGTCTGACATATTTCCTTTTTTAACCGACAAAAAGAGGCCATTTGGCTGAGGCGCAGTACCTAGCGGTTGCCTCTACCCTAAACGTTTGATGATGCCATTTCTTGACATTCGTCAATTATTGTTGTATATTGTACCTCCCAATTATGCTTGTTAACTAAAAACACTGCTATGCTATTTCTAATACTCTTTAATTTCCCTTCAGTATTTAAATTAAACTCTTTTTACTGTTTTACTTCTTTATACATTAAAACATCAATTTTATGATAACAAAAACCATTCTCACTGCTTTAATTAGCCTTTTAGTTTTAATGACTATCATATTCCAGGCATGTAAAAAGGATGAGGAGGAGTCCAATAAAGCTCCAAGCTGCGAAATCACTTCACCTTCTGCCGGGGAAGATTTTATGGAAAATGAAATTGTCACTATTACTGTTATTGCTGCTGACAGTGATGGCAGCATTACAGAAGTAAGATTTTATATTGATGGCGTTAGCAAAGCCTCCGTTAACAATTCCCCTTATAGTTGCGACTGGAATACCAATGGTGAAAGTCTTGGAAACCATATATTGAAAGCGATAAGCGTCGATAACAACGGAGCAAGTGCAACTGACGAAGTAACAATAGCAATAATAGTTGCAAGCAATATACCTGTTTCTGATTTTACCGCAACACCAACTAGTGGCGGGGTGCCCTTAACTGTTAACTTTACTGATCAATCCACTAACAACCCCACAAGCTGGGAATGGGATTTCGGAGATGGTAATAACAGCAATGAACAAAACCCTTCACATGTTTATAATGACATGGGTGTGTATGATATAACTCTGACAGTGGCTAATGACGATGGTTCAGATACTAAAACAGGATCAAATTTCATAATTGCAAAAGATGTCTTTACAGACTCTCGCGACGGCCAAAACTACTACATTATTACCATTGGAGACCAAACCTGGTTTGCCGAAAACCTGAATTATGAAGCTACTGACTCCTGGTGGTATAAGGATGATGAAGCAAATGGCAATATTTATGGAAGGTTATATACCTGGGATGCTGCAACAATGGCATGCCCGGGAGGCTGGCATTTGCCTGCGGATGATGAATGGAAAACCTTGGAAATGTTCCTGGGTATGAGCCAGAGTGACGCAGATGCTATAGGAATGAGAGGGGCTAATGAAGGTGAAAGGTTGAAAAGCTTAAGTGGCTGGAATTCAGGAACAGGAACGGATCAGTATGGCTTTGCAGCACTTCCAAGTGGCGAGCGTGATCAGAATGGTAATTTCCTCTATAAAGGTGATTTCACTGCCTTGTGGACAGCGACTCCGCATGCTGAATATGAGATAGCATGGTATCGATTTATGGACGGTGGTGAGGACAGAGTTGGACGCGAAGAAAGTAATAAGCTCTACGGTTATAGTGTCAGGTGCATTAAGAATGATTAAAATCTGGCCAATTGAACTTTAAGCAACAGCTATGAGCTGCTTTAGCTATATGAAAGCTTTTAAAAGCGAGGTAAAAACAATTACTTATATAACCCTTGCAAAATAATCTATCAACTAACTATTAAAATAAAAAAACTATGATGAAAACAAAAATTATTAATTCGCTCATGTTAGCCATACTATTTACAGGATTTTATGGAATATCCATGCTTCAGTCTCAAACGTGTTTAGTAACTTTTCAGGCTGATCTCAGTGAAGTCGAAATTGAAAATCCGGCTACAGTTGGTATCAGAGGAAGCGTTGCTCCTTTATCCTGGACTGAAACCATGATTATGGAAGATAAAGAAGGTGATGGTATTTATACTGTCAAAGTAGCATTTGAGAATATTATATCAGGTCAGGAAGTTTTATACAAATATGTGCATGGAGATGTTATCTGGGAAAATGATTTGATTGGAGGAGTTGGAAACCGGTCCGTTTATCTTTATGAGGGTAAAAATAAATTACCTGTGGATATATGGGATCAGCTGGATAAATATGCTACAACAAACCTTTTAGAAGCAGCAATCGGAGGTAAATTCTGGGATTGGATCTACATTATTGGAAGCGACAAACAAAACGGACTGTCCCCTGAAGAAATCGGGTTAAAAATAACCGCTTTCTGGGGTTCAATGGAATGGCTGGATAGTCCTCAAATACTTTTAAGTTGGGAAAAAACTTCCCAAGCAATGTACCCAAATGGCTACTTTAAAACCATTGAGAACTCTCCTGATAAAGTAGTTTATAAAGCGATGAAAACATGGTTAAAATATTTCGGTGAAGAAGACCAAATCATGAATGTTACAAGTGATGACATGACCCGTGTATTTAAAACCAATACAGAAGCTATAGCTATGGCAAAAGGGTGGAAATGCAACTGGGAAGATGAAGGTGAATTTTTTAAAGTAACTATTGAAAAATAAGTTTCAGACCTTATTAATTATAAATTAAAAACCAAAAAAATGAAAGTCGTAACAGTAATTTTGGCAGCTCTGATATTTATACTATTGAGTTGCACACCTTCTGAACCATGTGAGAATGTAAATAGTCCATCTAACAATTCTTCTGAATTGGGTATTGATTAATTGATTATTACCTTTTAGAAGTTCTAAAATGCTGAGTAAACTCGAATGTCATTTATCTGCAAATAGCATTTTGCAAGGCTAAAATATTATTAGTCTTTAATGATCTTAATCTGTTCATTAAAGGTGCCTCCGGATATATTTACCAGGTAAATGCCTGCCGGATGGCCTGCAAGGTCGATCTGTGTTTCTTTACTTTCCAAGAATGAAGAGTAAACTACCTGCCCGGTCATATTTGTAATGATTACCTGAACGCTGGTATTCACATTATTAAGTTTCAAATTAAATATACCACTATTCGGGTTGGGATAAATAGCCACCTTAGATATTTTTGTTTCATCCACAACCACATACGGGTTGTTGCCCACCATTACGTTGTCAACATAAATAGGGTTACCATAAAAGCTATATGTACCAAATTTTATTTTCACCTCTTTTTGGCCTGCCCACTCAGAAATATCAATGGTATTGCAATCACTGCCATACCCGGCGCCGCACCAATCTTCCTGTGCTTCAGGTATAAAACCTTCCTCGGTCAGCGGGTGCGTGGCAAACGACCCAAACCCATCATCACCACCCTCAAAGATCCTGGTCCAGTTCTCACCACAATCTATTGAGATGTAAATAATAAGCGAATCAGAAGCTTCCTGGTAATATTTTGCATAGGCATGTTCGAAATATAAATATGCCTCCGCATATTCGGTTAAATCAAGTGGCTGGCTGATCAGGTTATCCGTCTGCCCAATGGCAAATATTTCCCTGAAGTTAACCCTGGCCGCCTTATTCCCAGGACTATTGCCTCCCACTTCTGCCATTTCCCAAGTTTCATTATTGTTAGGATTTTCGATGGTCCAGGCTTCATCCAATACAATGGATTCAAAATCTTCATTAAAAGGTAAGCTATATCCTCCTATACTTAAAAAGTCAGTTTTGGTTAAGCTGCTTTCCCCATTTGAATTGGAAGCGGTCAGCGTTACCGAATAGTGTCCATATTCACTACATAAGATTACCGGGTTCTGCGAAGAAGCATTGGTACCATTGGTAAAAGTGAACGTACCGGGTGTGATTTCCCAATTCCAGCTCAAGGGGAAATATGCTGTCTGGTCGGTTAAGATAATTTCTTCTCCCAAACAAACTGCGTTTGCATCTGCTCTAAAATCAACTTCAGGTAATAATGAACTGCTCACGGTAATATAATTTTCCTTAGTGATCGTACTCGTTCCCATATCATTTGTAACAGTGAGTGTCACATTAAAAGAACCTTCATTTTCATAAATAATATTGGTAGGATCTTTTTCAGTTGAGGTAGAAGGAGTGCCGCCTTCAAAGGTCCATTCAAATATTGCTGGCGGGCCGGAAGCCAACGAATAAAAGTTCACAAAATGTCCAGTGGGGATCATTGTATGATCTGCTTCGAACTCAGAAACAGGTTCCATCATACGTACATCCGATTCCCAAAGCCCACGACCGAAAGTTGCTGCGCGTATCTTATTGATTTGGTAATTGATCTCCAGTTCGTTCACGATCACATTGGGCAGACCCTCCCAGAATGTTTCATATTCGTCAAGGGTATTATCAATGTAATAGACCCCTACATCCATACCCACATATAATGATTCTGCGGGATCGTCATAAAAAGCGAGACAGTTGGCCGGAATATTGGGTAGGTTCAATGAATAATTAGTCCATGTATCCCCGGCATCTTCTGAGATATATATTTTTTCTCCTTCATCATAACCAGAAAGTGAAACAGCGATAAGTTCTGGATTTGAAGGGTGAACAGCAATATATGAAATAGCATTTGCAGGTAGATCATCACTCACATCGCTCCAACTATCGCCACCATCTTTAGTTCTTTTAATGGTGCTTCCCCAGGAGGCGAAAATATAATCAGGATTCGATTCGGAGATTGCCATTTGTCTTACCGTATTAGAAAAATCTGAAATGGTGGTCCAACTTTGCATGCCGTTGGTGGTTTTCCTGATCCCGTTGTTGGTTCCCACAAATATCGTTTGGGGGTTGGTCGGGTGGATGACAAAGGGTGTTACCCAATCACCACTCCCGGGTTGATTGATATTCACCGTATTCATACCTCCATTAGATGATTTATAGAAATTCCCAAATTGAATGGTTCCGTAAACAATATTTTCGTTTGAATAATCCACCAGGCATTCCATGCCGTCAGCACCTAGCCATTCATGCCAGTAATCCGTAGTATAAACGCTGGTGCCATTATCCTGCGAGCCACCAATAAGTTTATAGGGATGGTTTTTGGATCCTCCGATTCTGTAAAACTGCCGGATACCGATCCCGGTTGTCATATCTACCCATGTATTGCCGCTATCTTCCGATTTACATACCAATCCATCAGAGCCAACATATAAAGTACCTCCTTCAAAATGGGCCCAGTGCATATCGCAATGCGTATATCCTATCGGATCATTTTGAAAATTCCATTCCGTGGTAGCAACCCAATTCACGCCACCGTCCAATGATCGCCAGGTAATAATGCCAAGCAGGTGTACTTCTTCAGGATTCAGGTGCGAAACTGCCAGACCCAGATCGTATGACGACTGGCTGCTGTTATCATTCCCCGTAGGGCTGTAACCAAGCATTTGGGGCGAATCAGCCCTGAGTTCAAAACTATCGCCACTATTAGTTGACCGATAAACACCACCGAACAATCCGTCCGTTCCGGCACACATGAAATAGACATAGTCTGGCTCAGCATTGGTAACAGCTATTTGCGCGCGACCGTTATTTGCAGGTAATCCCGCAGTAATTTGAGTAAATGAATCACCACCATCGGTCGATTTATAAAATTTCTTTGTCAATGCATAAATGGTACTCGGGTCGCCTGGTTTAAATTCAATATCGTCGATGTGTCCACTCAGGATTTCTTCCCACGAGTCGGCACCGTCATACGACCTGTATAAACCATTATTTACCGCGCAGTAAATGATATTGGGATCATCAGGATGGATCAGCAACTTCTCCACCGTCAGGTTTTGGTAAATTGAATGTTGCATGCCGGTTGTTTCCCAGTTTTGCCCGCCATCCGTTGATTTTAAAACGCCAATACTATAATTATCAGCTGCATCACGGTCGCCGGTTCCGATATAAATAACATCAGTATCCGTATAGTCAATGGCAATGGCAGAAACACCCATTACGGGCAAATGATCTGTCAGCACTTCCCATGTTTCACCTTCATTAGTTGTTTTCCAGCATCCGCCTGATGGCGCCCCAATGTAAATCGTGTTTGGATCGTTAGGATCAACCGCCACCACATTGATTCGGCCGATGCCCGGATTCCAGTGTCCTGTATTTTCCTGCCAAACGCGAGGTCCAATCTCCTCCCAGTTACTCTCCCTGCCTGAGCGCGGTGGATGAATGGCGTTGAACTTTTTCATTTCATTCCAGAGGTGATCCTGCCTGGGCCTTTCCCCGGTAGGAAAAGTCCTGTCGAAATTCATATATTCCCAGCGCTTGTATATTTTATACATCGTTCCTTTGCCGGTTCCTATTGTTTCAAAATAAGCATTTGCTTCACGCTGGACATCATAAAAATTTACTGCCGGGTCCTGCATCATGATAAACCATTTCGGCTCACCATTAATTAATAATTCTTGTGATGTGGCGCTGTTAAAACAGCATAAAACTGCTATAAAAGAAATAGATAGAACTAAATTTTTCATGAGATAAATTTCAGATCAATATTCGGGTTGATTTGGGCTTTCAAAATTAGCACTAATTTAGGATCAATTTAAAAGACACATTCTAAATTTCAGTAAACGTTTTACAGGTTCATTAAATTGAAATTTTCAGATGAAAAGTTTAAATTGATTCATAAGATTCTTACGCACTATATGCTATCAAAATCGTGATCTCTCGTAATTATTCACAATTGACAAATGTCAAGAAACGTTAATTAAGTGTTAAGTAACAAATAATTAACAAGTGTTTGGTTTTTAAGAAAGTATATTAGCTTCAGAATTAATTTAAACTAAAATTTCAAAACATGAAAACTAGAATCGCAACCCTGGTACTTGTATTTGGTCTTTTTTTAGCATCAAATACTTATGCAAACGAACCTATTCCAGCCTCAAAGGCTGTGTCTCACTCCGTATCTACTTACATTGGTGATAATATTGAATATCCTGCATTTGCTGAAAATGAAAAATGGGAATGCTGCGTAGTTGTTAAATTGACCATTCAGGAAGATGGAACATTTGTGGTTAATGCTGCGAATAGTGTTGATGACCGAATGAGAAAACATGTAGTATCAGCCATTTCTAAATTGGATGATAAAGCAGATTATTATGCACAATATGCAGGACAGCAAGTAGTGCTTAAAGTTAAGTTTGATCTTAAGCTGGTATGACATATGGCTTAAAAAATTGATAAATGATGGCCCTGGAATTTTCCAGGGCTTTTTTTATTCAAAAAATAAAAGGAAATCGCTACTAATTAATTGAAGTTAACTTGGGCCTGGTATTAAATTTTAAAATTTATCCCCAACGAATAGCTTATAAAATTTGACTGGAATTTCAGGTCAGCAAATAAACAGGTGGCAGAAGGATTGTAAGTTGCCAATAGTTAAATCTTTGTAATCGTATCAGGAAATTTTGTTTTTATCAATGAAGTAATATAATTCTTTATTAAAAATAACGGTATTTATTTTCAATATGCGGGTTCTGGCCATATTTAATTGCACTTCTGCAAAGAAATCGTACAACGAATACAAATCTACTTTTAAACCCTCCGGATTTCTTGATAACAAATATTTCCCTTCGGTAAAGAGTATGATTCCTTTATCGTGAATTGATAGTTCCCGAAACTGATCTTCTGTCATATAGATTTCATTTCATGGGTCCTTTTATTAAATGCTAAAATTAATATAAAAAGTAGTGCATTTTATGGCCAAGGCCTGGTTCAATGCAAATCGTATTTGTTTTAATCACGCGAAATTATGCTATTTTAAATCTGCAAGGACTGCGAAATGTTTAATAAATCCGTCTATACTCTTATTATATTCAATTGAAATTTCAATAATTTTAAATAACACGATGCCTGTTATTTAATTTATTTCTATATTTGGTTTATTAACCTATAAACAATTTTCCTGTTATGAAATTCTGGACAAAATATGTGATCGTTCCATTGTTTGTTATGGGACTCATTGCTCTAACCGCAACTAGTTGCGATAAAGACGAAGAAGTTGAAGGACAAGGCCAGGTGCCTACTTTAACAACCTCAGCTGTAATAAATATTACAACTGGTACCGCTACCTCTGGAGGCAATATCTCTGATAATTATAACTCACCTATTACCGCACGAGGGGTTTGCTGGGGTACGGACCCAACACCGAATTTATCAGGCAATAAAACCGTTGACGGCGTAGGTATTGGTCCGTTTCAAAGTAATCTGACAGGACTGTCTGCTGATCAAATCTATTATGTACGAGCTTATGCAACCAATGCGTCCGGTACTGGCTATGGTAGTTCTTTACAATTTAAAACCCTGCCAAACCAGGGGCAAGCACCCACCTTAACAACTGCATCTGTCATAAATATTACAAGCAGTTCTGCGACCTCAGGGGGAAATATCACTAGTGATAACGGTTCATCTGTGACTGCTAGGGGCGTTTGCTGGAGTATCAACCCCACTCCAACTATCAATGACAGTAAAACTATAGATGGCACTGGTATTGGAAGTTTTCAAAGCAGTATAACAGGTTTATCACCTGATCAAACCTATTATATTAGAGCATATGCAACAAATGCTTCCGGTACAGGCTATGGTAGTGCCTTACAGTTTTTAACTTTAGGAGGTGGAGGCGCTACTGTTACTGACGCTGATGGGAATACCTATAACACCGTAACCATCGGAACCCAGGTATGGCTGAAGGAAAATTTAAAGACCACCAAATATAATGATGGCTCGCCCATTCCACACGAACCAAACGGCTGGGATTGGATGGGTCTGACCACCCCGGCCTACACCTGGTATGAAGATGATTATGAACAATTCGGCACAGTGTATGGCGCCTTATATAATTGGTACGTATGTGATCCGGCAAGCAATGGAAATAAAAATGTCTGCCCGGCAGGATGGCATGTTCCTTCAAAAGATGAATTTAATATCTTATTAGAATATTTGGGTGGTTCTGCGATAGCTGGCGGAAAAATGAAAGAAGCCGGAACAGAACATTGGCAAGACGTGAATGTTGGTGCCACCAATGAAAGTGGGTTTACCGGGCTAGGAGCGGGAGGCATAGCTGCCAACTATAGCCGGAATATTAAAAGATATGGTACTTTCTGGACAACTACCCCAGCAGAAATTCCTGAAAACTATGCTTACAAAATATCACTTTTTCATGGAAGCGAGTTTATTTCGGCTAATAGCTCGACACCCAGATGGCATGGTGTATCCGTTCGTTGTATAAAAGATTAATTCTTACTGCAGGAATTACATCAAAACATGATAGATCTTCACTGGTTTGGTTATCAGTTGGCTTAATAAGATTTAAAACAAATCTTCAAGGTTAAATTGTAACCTTGCATTTTAAAGCTTATCTACCAGTCCTTGCGGCGTCTGCACATCAAATCTATTCGTAGCCATAAATTGCAATTATCAAATTGTTAACAAAATGTTAAGTAACAGATATTTAACACGTGACCGGTTTTTATAATTGTACATTCGACTATAAATATCCAAAAAACTAGGCTATGAAATCAAGGATCACAACAGTGTTACTTGTATCTTTTTTCTTCTTTTCAGCGATAGCATTTGCTCATCGCACACCTTCAACTCATAAGAAAAATGCAAAAAGTGAATACAAATATTCTCCGATATTAAATAACAAAACAGAAAGTGACCAAAGGCCAAAAGGTATTTCAATGTTAAAATATTTGTCTTCCAGAGAATTAAAATCATCTTTACAGAAATATCTCAAATCATATAAATAAACCACCCTTAATACTAAAGTTTGACCAATGAAAACTAAGATCAGATCATTTTTAATTATCACTGCCTTTTTTGCAACATCATTTGCGTTTGCTGACGATAAACTCAATTCTTCAGCTGAAAGCCACCATTCAGTTGATATTGGATATCCGATGGAAATCCCAAAAGCTCTAACATTACGATTGGATGTTCAGATAACCCTATTCCTTGTGGATTTTTTTAATTTATCATGGGAGCCTGAAGATCTAAAACAAGATTACTTTGCTGATTCGCAGAAAAAGAACTAAAACGCGCTGTAATCCTATCCTGATCATTGAGGGTTCTAATAGACAGTAAAAGCCTCACCTTTGTATGTTCGAGTTTAGTAAAGGTGAGGCCTGAATTTACAAGCTCAGTAAGATGAGCAGCTATAAAGATACTACAAATGAAAGCGTTTGTCAATTATAAAGTTTACGAACCTTATTGGGTAGATTCAACCACCAAGTGCAACGCTTTAGACAAATTTACGCAGATAAACTCTAATTGGCGAATCATACTTTAATTTTTTACGTGGTCTCATATTTAGCTTAAGGTTGATATCATTTATGAATTGCTGATTAATATTATCAAAAGATGATTTTTTAGGGATGTATTGCCTTATGAGTTTATTTGTGTATTCATTGAGACCTCTTTCCCATGATGAATAAGGATGAGCGAAGAAGAACTGAGCATTTAGTTTTTTAGCAATAAATTGGTGTCTGGCAAATTCAGAGCCATTATCAGAGGTAATTGTATGCACTATATCTTTATACGGAGCAAGTAAGCTGACAGTAGATTTAGCGAGGTCTTCTGCTTTTCTGCCATTGAGTTTAACCATAAGTACAAAAGCTGATTTCCTTTCTACAACAGTTAGGATTGCTCCT
>PKSW01000158.1 GCA_002869465.1 Marinilabiliales bacterium | reverse complement strand
GTACTGGAATAAAAGAGCCTCACTTGAAATGCAACCCGGTTTGTATAATGTAGATATTTTTCACGGCGACAACTTGATCGGTGAAACCACTTTCACCCTTAAATAGATTAACAACTTTAAGACTATTTTATATAAACCTTTGAAGTGAATACTTTGTTGTTGCTGATCACTTTGGCAACCAGGTAGCTGTTGCTAAACTGAACAGCATTTTTCATCAGATTCGTCTGTTCGAGTGGTTGTGCGAGCACTTCCCTGCCATACATATCATAAAGCATCACATAACCCGAAGTGCTTACATCTTCTTTTTTGATGTATACATTTTTACCGTAGGAATAGATTTGAACAGAAGGATCAGTTTTGTGATTGAAATCATCGAACTCAAAGCACGTGGTATTTTTGTTAAAATAAATTCGTGTATTCTTAACTAATTTTTTGCTTTTTTTACTAAAAGCCCCACCTCGATAATGCCCGGTGTTTCCAGTTTGGTCATTTTATTTTCGACACGAATTTTGCAAATGCCCGCCTCATTTATTGTCAGGTTTTTTCGCACGGGTAATTCAATATCCCATAATTCACCCATGCCATCTGCAAGCCATTTGCCTTCTTCATCTTTCAGTTCAAAGTGATAATCACGTGAGCGTATTTCTCCACCCGGCATATAAAACGTAATGTTCACATCCATAAAATCATAGGGAAAATAGCTGTGATGCCTGACAAATAAATAAAAGTCCAGCACCTCATTTTCTTTCACGGGAACTTCAAAGTTTTGGATGTCGAAACGATTCCAGCTTACATCATTAAATGATCGGTATTCTTTAAATACCGTTCTGTTACCACATGACGAAATGAACAAGAAAACGGTCAGGAAAGCCGCTATAAATTTTATTTGTCCATTCATTTTTAACATCTTTACAAAGATATTACTTTTACGGCATGGCAAAAAAAACGGCAAAGAAGTATTACGTGGTTTGGCGGGGACTTAAACCCGGCATTTATCATAGCTGGGATGAAGCCAAAAAACAGGTAAGCGGCTTCGTGGGTGCCGAATATAAGTCATTTACTTCGCTAGCTGATGCCGAAGAGGCTTTTAACGGGAATTACATCGATTATAAAGGCAAAGCCACCACTTCTAAAAAAGTATTTTCAAAAAAAGAACTAGAAGAAATCGGGGAACCCATCTTGAACAGTTTATCAGTGGATGCTGCATGCTCAGGTAACCCAGGGACCCTGGAATACAGAGGTGTATATACGGAAACAGAAACGGAAGTCTTCAGAAGAGGGCCTTATGAAGAAGGGACGGTAAATATTGGCGAGTTTCTGGCCATCGTGCTGGGACTGGCCTGGCAACAAAAGCACAAGCTCAATATGCCCATCTACTCGGATTCGCGAACAGCTATCAGTTGGGTGAAAAAGAAAAAAGTGAATACCAAACTGAAAAAGAGCAAGAAAAATGAAGAGCTCTTTTATGCCGTTGCCCAGGCACTGGAATGGCTTAAAAATAATAAAATCGAAGTGGAGATATTGAAGTGGAGAACGGATGCCTGGGGGGAGATCAAGGCGGATTATGGAAGGAAATAATCAGGCTTTTTTATCGACTCTTCTGATCTTTTCATTCCAGATGACCCACAAAGCGAACATGGCTGCGTAAAACATCGGGCGATACATATAATCGTGGGCAAAGTCGAAATATTGAGGATAGTAAAATAACTGAACCGACAACCCAAAAATTCGAAGCAGGTTCACCATATACACTACGAACAATCCCAAAGGAATGTACCATAGTTTCTTATTCCAGGGACCCGGATATAAAGTCATTAATACGATCCATTGTAGAAATTGCTTAAAGCCTGAGCAACTCTGATTGATACCTACATAACCACCGGCAATATAAATCGTTTGTTGCTGATCATTGGTGGTAAATTCATATGAGGTTAAATGAGTTAACAGCCAGACTGAATTACGATAAACGAAATCTGTCATCCAGGCACGTAAGGCAAAAACCTCATCATAAACAGGCCAGAATTGCAATTGGTATGCCCAAAAACGATATAAATAATGAAATCCAAAAATGATGATCACAAATATCGCTACCTCAACCAATGGTCGTAGGATGGGGTT
>PKSW01000274.1 GCA_002869465.1 Marinilabiliales bacterium | reverse complement strand
TGACCAACAGTAGCATTGATAGAAACATCCCATGCTGAATAAATCAACAGGTTGTCAACACCTTCGAACAGTTCAATAACTTCGTTTTTGTTTTTCCACCAGTTCACATTTAAATCCCAACGCCAGTCTTTCTTCTGAATAGGTGTGGTTAACAATGTGATCTCAAATCCTGTATTTTCAATCTGACCACCGTTCACCCACATCCTGGTTACACCTGTAAATGGTGAAACAAGTACGGGTAATATCTGATCATAAGAATCTGTTCTGTAATAAGCAAAGTCTAATCCAATACGGTTGTTTAAGAACCTCGTTTCTAAACCAACTTCCCATCCTTTTGTACGCTCGGGTACCAGGTCAGGATTTTGCAGGGTGCTATTTACTGAGAATAAAGCATAGTTGCCATAGCTCGTATTTTGCGTGTAAGTTGATTGTGTAGCATAAGGTGGTGCATCGTTACCAACTTCAGCATAATTACCTCTAAGTTTTAATAATGATAACCAACTTATATCATTTAATCCATTCAATTCAGTTAACAAGAAACTTAATGAAACAGAAGGATAGAAATAGGAGATGGCTTCATTTGGATCCTCTTTGGTAGGCGACTTCATGGTTGATGACCAGTCATTCCTTCCGGTTACATCTAAATAGATGAAGTTTTTAAATCCAAGTGATGCAGAACCGAATACGCTATTAACCGAACTGTTTACATCATTTTCTGTTACACGGGCAGGTGATACAGAGTTAGCAACGGTATATAAATTCGGAACTACCAATCCTCCAACAGTTTGTCCAAGAAATGTTGTAGCTTCATCTTGTCTGAAGTTACCTCCCAGCATGGCAGTTAATGAAATATTATCCCATGAATGGTTATAACGTAACATTAACTCTGTATTCAACTCCTGAAAATTTTGTGTAAAATGGGAGTAGTATGATGGGTCAACGCTACTAACGGCAATTCTTTCCTCTTGATAAGTAGAATATACATCAGCTGAAAAACGTGCAGTAAAAGCTAAATCATTGGTAATGTCATATTTTCCAAAAACGTAACCAAATACCCTGTCACGGCCATCCGTTTCAAAGTTTTTATTTCTCGTCCAATATGGGTTGTCTGCATAAATAGGATGTAAGTCGTCATAATAAGAGGAGTTCCATGATAATTGTTCACCATTAGGCCGTAACCAACCTTCTTCCATACGTTTTAAATCCACGTTTCTTTGGAACCATTGTCCTAATTGCTGCATGGGGTTCATGCCATCATAACCAGTTCCGTATCTACCGTATGCATTCAGATTTGTATAGGTTACATTGGTTTCTAAGGTGAATTTCTTAGTGAAGTTATATGTTCCCTGGAAGTTCAGGTTATGCCTCATGATGCGTGAGTTGGCTACAATACCAGTCTGGTCAAAGTTGGCATATGAAAAACGCATAGCGCCTTTATCATTGGCAACGTCAAAAGACAGGTTATTGGTCCATTGAATACCATTCTCAAACCAGTAATCAATTTCGTTTGCGCCTGCCACCCATGGCCTTTCAACTGCATATTTGCTTGGATTCAGCGGGTCAAGGTTGTCCCATTGAACTACCATCAGATTCTCATCAAATTTGTGTCCCCATGATGCATCCTCTGGTGTAGGTGCGATTAATTCTTTATCGCCATCACCGTCGAGGTCAGCATAGAAGAAATAATAATCTTCGGCACCGGGAACACCTTCATTATCATAAAAAGGTCCGTAACCACCACCATATTGATCTTGATAATGGGGAGCAGTTGACAAATCAGCTTGAGTCATTTCAACTCCGGCATTCCAGGTAACGCCAATGCGTTTTTTGCCTGATGCAGCTAATTTACCCTTTTTGGTAGTGATAAGAATAACACCATTTGCGGCACGCGAACCGTAAAGCGCCGTAGCGGCAGCACCTTTAAGTACTGTGATGCTCTCAACGTCATCCGGGTTGATGTCCATGGCGTTGTTACCGTAGTCATAACCACCCCAACCATCATTTTGGGTTGCTGTAGTTTCGTTAGCTGCCGGTCTGTCTTCGTTTGTGTTGTTGTTGTTAAAAGGAACACCGTCAACTACGAATAACGCCTGGTTATTCTGAGTTAATGATGTTGTACCCCT
>PKSW01000205.1 GCA_002869465.1 Marinilabiliales bacterium | reverse complement strand
TGGACCCACAAAATGCAATAAAAAGCGCTCTTTATCATCATTTGGTGATCCGTTGAATGTGACAACCGGGTTTGACTCGGAAACAGAATTCCAGATACCTGTTTGCAAATCCTCAATCCAAATGGAAGTGGCATATTCGAATGTTTCCATACCCTTAAAATTGAAAGTATATTCAGCATCATAGCCACATTCAAAATGAATGGGGATACTGGTCATGGAATTATTCAAACTTTGAACTGGCAATGCGTTTACAGATAGCTCGCTGCCGTCTTCAGCGATACTGCGGATCATGGTAGCGTCAGATCCGAAGCTGTTCCATTTTTTAACCTCTAAATTTTCGTCATAGCCTTCAGTAGCGTAATCAGTAAAGCTTATGGTCAATTCATCTTTGTAGCCAGCATCGCCTCCTGTAATACTTAATTGAAGAACATTCATATTCGTTTCGCGAAACGCTACTTCATCATGGTTTCGTATGGTCGGATTAAAAACAAGTTCGCCGCCGTTGCCATTCACTTCAACAAAAAATCCTTGCCCAACCTGAATCATGCTGCTGTCAGAACCCAGCGCGCCTCCGTAATAGTTTCCAGTAGATGCATCATAAATCCAATAGTGACCTTTGATTACATCCGAATTATTTCCATAATAGTATAAATCAGCAAAATCAATAGCAGAAGAAAAAGGATTGCTTATTAATTCTAGATTATTATTGGGTTCTGATTGCACAGTGTAGCTTACTTCATCCGTTATTAATTTACCTACCATTTCCATAGTTCCTGTTCCGGCTTCCCAGTTAGAAATGGCTAAACCCTTAGCTACTGGTACATTATGCCAGAATGGATATACGTTCACCCATGGATAAATGCTATGATCTGTTGTATCAGCTAGTGAATTCCATTCATATGTATACGTATCAAGAGTCGTCATATTGAATTGTTCAAGCCTGACACCTGAATATCCGACCCCATTGTAAAAATTAGTACTATCCAAAACCGTAGGTCCTGCGAAATGCATGAAATAATCGCCAACGTTTCCAGAGATATAAGTTTCAACTTTTGCTCCAGCTTTTGAGTCAAAATTAATATCACCCTCATTAATAAATGAACCAACGCCTGTAGCGTCTGCTTTAATTGTAAGACCTAATTCTTCAAGTATATCCGTATCTCCATTAACAGTTACTTTTCCTAGAGTTATCAATCCATTCGAGTTTGCCACATACAAATCTTTTAAAACTGTTAAAGATGATGCGGAATGCGTGAGTGAAATAAAACCGTCATTGGTTAAATCGCCTGAGCCCAGTTCAATATTGCCAACGGTTACGTTAGCATAATTAGCAATGTTTAAAACTCCATAATTTCCAGAACTGGCTTGAATATCGAAATCACCATAAATATCTAAGTTTATATTTTTACTACTTGATGGGCTTTGCCAGTTTATTTCAGCACCTGCTTCCAAAAGCAAATCATCACATGCTCCTGTATCTTCCCATTCTGGAGAGGCAGGATATTTAGGGTAATAAGTTCTCCCGGCAGGGACTGTGCAATCGTCAACAAACCTGGGTGCCGTCCACATGATGTTGCTTTCAACTCCCTCTGGACAAACAATTTCCCAATTATTACCAAAATTCCAACTATGTTCGTCATAATCAGAATTGGTTTCTCCACCAATCCAGATTAATTCAACTCCGGTAGGGATTTGTATGCCACTCAAACCATTATTGAGCACATCAATATCATTTTCTGCACTGCCATCCAGCTTTATAATGGGATCATTACTTTTGTTGGCATTTCCCCAGTCCTTTTCACCAATTTCAAGTGCGCCGGCCAGCCAGTGCCAGTTGGCATCGTCTAGTATAAAAGCCAGGAGAAAAACGGTTTCCCATTCGTTTACCACCCAATCATTAGGCGGGTAAAAATCTCCTGTAATATATACTTTACGAAATTGCCAGTCTAGATTGAGCTGGGGCCATATAGGACCTTCAATAATTTCAAATGGATAACCTGTATTATGGCAAATCATTTTGATGTCTCCGAATTTTCCATTTTCCTGTGCTTTTAACCACCTGATATCAAATTCAAAATCAGTGATTAATGTAGAAGTGTTTGGTAGGTTTACGCCAGTTGTGTTT
>PKSW01000310.1 GCA_002869465.1 Marinilabiliales bacterium | reverse complement strand
TCTTCAATAGCAAGCAGGCTATCTGCTTTATCCACACTGATCTGGTAATTCTTATCCAGATCTTTTCGCTGCAATGCTAATTGCTCATTGATCTTATTGATCATATCATGCGGGTAGCTGTTTTCAGGCCATAATTCTGAAGCTTCATTGTATTTTGCCATAGCACCCATGAAATCTTTACTGATATACAACTCGTCTGCTGCGTCAACACGGGTGTTGTATTTACGCTGGATATCAGCTTTAGGTTTGATCTCAGCGATCCAGTTATTTACTTCTTCATTTTCCGGAAAGATTTCATATGAATTTTCGAAATGGTCCAAAGCCATTGCATAATTTTTTACTAAAAGGTATCGCTGGGCTTCTTCCATTTGCTCTTCAAACAATGTCATATTGTTTTTATAAGCTTCTTTTTGACTTTCAGCCAGGTTGATCTGTTCAGCAGGTAATGAATTTCCGGGAAACAAATCGCGTGCTTCTTCGAAGGCCATGATGGCATCATCAAATTGCTGCGCTGCCAACAACTCGTTTCCACTATTCATTGCCGATTCAAAAGCTTCAATCCGGTCTTTTTGATCAGATTGCAACTTTTCAATTTTGGCGATCTGATTTTTAGCATACTCATCATCAGGGATGACCTGTAAGGCATTTCGATATTGTTCTTTGGCTTTGTCAAGTGCCATTTCATCATACATTACATCCGCCAGGTCAATAATATCATAATATGCATCCTCCTTGCTCAACTGGTTTTTCATTATTTCCACGATGCTAATGATCTGCTCATTGGCATATGCATCGTCAGTTTTGTATTTGAGCGCCATCTGGTAATATGCTTTTGCGTCAAGTAAGTTGCTTTCTTTCAGGTTTTTATCAGCAAGCGATATGGCTTCTTCGTAGGTTTTGGCCTGCTGCGAGAATAACTGGTTGGCTGTTATAATAAAGCTGACCAGGAGTACCAATCTAACTAATTTTGAAAAGGATTGTATGTGCTTATTCAATTTCAATTCCTGCTAAGTTTTGTAGAAAACGTTTAATCTGCTTTATTATTTTCTTTGAAGATAATACCATCGATTATCTCTACCTTACGGTCGGCAAGATTCGCCAGTTCTTTGTTGTGCGTAACAATAACAAATGTTTGCCCGAACTCTTTCCTCAGCTTTAAAAACAACTGGTGTAATGCCTGTGATGCATTTGAATCAAGGTTGCCAGATGGCTCATCTGCAAGAATTACCGCCGGATTGTTAATCAATGACCTAGCAATAGCAATCCGTTGTTGCTCGCCGCCTGACATTTCTGAAGGTTTATGATCGGCACGATCAGTCAAGTTCATAAAATCCAGTAATTCATATGCTTTTTTTTCCGCTTCTTTTTTTGAAAGTCCTTTGATAAAGGCAGGAATGCATATGTTCTCAAGGGCTGTAAATTCTGGAAGTAAATGATGAAACTGGAATACGAAACCTATTTTGCTGTTCCTGAATTCAGATAATGCTTTGTCGCCAAGTTCTGTTGCCCTGATGCCATCAATTTCAACAATACCCTGGTCCGCTTTTTCGATGGTGCCCATAATTTGGAGCAATGTTGATTTGCCTGCCCCAGAGGCACCCACGATGGATACGATCTCTTGTTTCTTAACTTCCAGTTGGATCCCTTTCAGCACCTCAACACTTCCGTATGATTTATGTATGTTACTGGCTTTAAGCATAAAATCTGATAGCGCTGCAAAGATAATAAAATGACTTTTGGATGATGACTCTTTGAATTATTATATAACAGAAGGTCTAAGAGCTTGTTTTGCAAGTCGCTTTTGAGAATTTTAAGTGAATAAAATGGCTGTTAAAGGATAATGTTCTATTTTTGGTGAAGAAAAAATTTGTTGTAATCCTTTTACATTTTTAACATGAATCTTCACGAATACCAAGGTAAATCAATCTTGCAGGGCTATGGCGTTTCTGTTCCTTTGGGAATTATTGCTACTTCTCCTGATAATGCAGTTGAAGCTGCGAAAAGCATCCAGAAGCAAACCGGTTCTGATAAATGGGCTGTTAAAGCGCAGATACATGCAGGTGGGCGTGGAAAAGGCGGTGGCGTAAAAATCGCAAAAACACTTGAAGAAGTGCGGGAATACGCAGATCAAATCATTGGAATGATGCTCGTGACACCACAGACCAAAAAAGAAGGCAAACTGGTGAAGCAGGTGCTCGTGGAGCAAAATATTTATTATCCCGGACCGGAAGAAGTAGAAGAATACTATATGAGCATATTGCTGAACAGGGATAAAGGACAGAATATGGTGATGTATTCTCCACGCGGCGGTATGAATATAGAGCAGGTAGCTGAAGAAACGCCCGATGAGATTTTTACTGAAATTATTGATCCCAAGGTAGGTTTAACGGGTTTCCAGGCACGTCGCATTGCTTTTAACTTCGGATTAAGCGGTACTTCCTTTAAAGAAATGGTAAAATTTGTAGCTGCCCTTTACAAGGCTTATGTAGGTTCCGATGCCAGTTTGTTCGAGATCAATCCGGTGATTAAAGCCGCTGATGGCAGGATATATGCAGCAGATGCCAAAGTTTCTATTGATAACAACGCATTATACCGTCATAAGGAAATACATGCCATGCGCGATCTCTCCGAGGAAGATCCAACGGAAGTGGAAGCCAGCCGTTTCGACCTGAATTTTGTCAAACTGGATGGCAATGTAGGTTGCATGGTGAATGGTGCCGGACTGGCCATGGCTACTATGGATATGATTAAAATGTCGGGTGGCGAACCTGCTAACTTTTTGGATGTTGGTGGCACTGCAGACGCCAAACGTGTTGAAGAAGCATTCCGAATTATTTTAAAAGATGATAGTGTTAAAGCGATACTGGTGAATATTTTTGGTGGCATCGTGCGTTGCGATAAGGTTGCCCAGGGTATTGTAGATGCATATCATAATATTGGAGAGATCAACGTGCCGATTATCGTTCGTTTACAGGGTACCAATGCCGAAGAAGGTAAAGAATTGATCGATAAATCCGGTTTGAAAGTGCATTCTGCCATTCTGTTGCAGGAAGCGGCCGAGTTGGTGAATGAGGTGCTGAGTTAATTTTCAGCCAGGAAATAAAAAAGGGGCTTTTGGCCCCTTTTTTTAGTTTAAATAAACCACTTTATTTTTTTTCAGAAGTCGTGGTAACTGTGCCGCTGATGGTAGCCGGAAATTTTTGGCCATTCTGCTCAATATCCAGTTCAATTTCCTGATTCAATACTGATTCGATCAGCCAACCCGTATTCACATCCACCCGCATTTCTCCGGTCATGGTGCCATCCATTCTCAATTCCTGATCATCTATATTATTGGAGCTTATAGTTCCATTTAAACCAAGAGTTGCTTCTTTACCGCTGAGTTTTAAGAGTGTGTATTGCATACTTACTTTCATGTCACTGTTTTCAATTGGTTTTACGTCACCGTCCCATGATTCGCCTACACTTACAGGACCATCTTTATAAATGGCAAAATTTGATCCTGAACTAATGTTATTAATAACTTCGTCATTGGATAAATTACTGGCATCTACTTCAGTTACGTGGCCTTTTTCATCCATGGTCATTTTGTAATCCTTGCCAATGATATTGTTCATCTCTTCGCCAATTTTGGCAGCCATCGGATTTTGAGAGCTATTTGGGTCTTCTGAGTCATATGTGACCTGCATACCGAAAATACTTTGGGTCATTTTAATGGCATCAATAGTTGTAGCAATTTTATATTCATTTCCTGTTCTTTCTTCAATATTGGAAGTCATCCTGAAGTTCATTAACTGGTCTAATGCCATGGTTTGTCCTCCGGCATCAAAAACAATATCTTGGTCAATTTCCAATTTGTATTCATATTTATCACCCGCATTCACGTCATATTTCAATTCAACGCTTTTTTGAGCGAACAAATTCATTAATAATCCTGGTATCAGGACTATAGCTATCGTTGTAATATTTTTTTTGTAATCGTTCATAAGTTTAAAATTTAATTAAAAAGGTGTATCTTCTGTATCATTTAAATCATTCATCTTTGAAGGCAGGGTCTTTATTCCGGCGCTCACGTCCGAAATAGAATAGTTACTTCCTGATTCGTGGTCTTCAAACTTGGCAAAAGTTTCAATAAACTTCAATTTAACTTCCCCGGTAGGGCCATTTCTGTGTTTAGCAATGATCACTTCTGCCACGCGATGTGTTGAAGTTCCGTCTTCAAACTCATCCAGTTTATAATATTCAGGCCTGTAAATAAATAACACCAGGTCGGCATCCTGCTCAATAGCTCCCGACTCGCGTAAGTCGGACAGTATTGGTCTTTTGGTTTGTCCGGGACGGTTCTCAACCGCCCGGCTCAACTGTGACAGTGCCAGCACGGGAACGTCCAGTTCCTTCGCCAGCGCCTTTAAAGAACGTGATATCTGGCTGATTTCTTGTTCACGGTTGCCTTTACTATCACCTCCACCTGACATGAGTTGCAGGTAATCAATGAAAACCATCTGGATATCATGTTGTTGCTTCAGCCTCCGGCATTTGGCCCGGAGTTCAAAGATGGTGAGGGCAGGGGTATCATCTATGAATATCTTTGCGTCTACCAGGTTTGAAATCTTATCGTTTAACTGTTGCCATTCGTGTCCTGCCAAGTCACCACGTTTCAGTTTGTCGGCTCTTAATTCGGTTTCACTAGAAATTAACCTGGTAACCAATTGTACGGCCGACATCTCCAATGAAAAGAAAACAATCGGTTTATTGAATTCAACGGCCACATTTCGTGCCATCGATAAGGCTAATGCTGTTTTCCCCATGGATGGACGTGCGGCCAGTATGATCAGGTCTGATTTTTGCCATCCTGAGGTTTTACGATCCAACTGCACAAATCCTGATGGTACACCTCGCAACTGTGAATCAGAATTTTTGGCTTTTTCAATGTCTTCAATAGCTTGTTTCACCAGCGAAGGCATGTCTTCAAAATTTCTTCTTAAGTTGGTTTCAGAAACTGCAAACAGATTCTGTTCGGCTTTATCCAGCAAATTGAAAACATCGGTGGTGTCTTCGTACGCATCGTTAATGATCTCGGTGGATATGCTAATAAGTTCCCGTTGAATATGCTTTTGAAGAATAATACGCGCGTGGTATTCAACATTGGCAGCTGAGGCGATACGGCTCGTCAAACTTGTAATATAATAAGGACCACCGACCATTTCCAGTTCGCCCATGCTTTTCAGTTCGTTGGTTACTGTGAGGATATCAACTGGCTCCGACTTGGTAAACAAACTCTGAATGGCTTTAAAAATGCGTTGGTGCTTATTGAGGTAAAATACTTTGGGTGACAGAATATCAATAACGGCTGAAACGGCATCTTTTTCAAGCATCATAGCGCCAAGCACGGCTTCTTCAAGATCAACAGCCTGAGGCGGGACTTTCCCATGCTCAATTAACTGACTTGTAATGTTGGAAAGTTTTTGAGGGGTTGTCTTTTTTCTGACGTTTTTAGCTGTCTCTTCCATGAAGCCAAAAATACAAATAATGAATAGTGGTTAATAAGCTGTTCATAACTATTTTTAAAATTTATTTAATTGGAATATTGTCAGATAGTTGTGAAGTTTTTTGATCGAAAAGTCTACTTCCCGATTCAGGCATCCATTTGTTCGATTTTATCAAGAAATTCGTAAAATTCCTCATTAGAGGACGGATTGTAAGACTCAATCAATGACTTATCTGACACATTTTTCCAGCAGTGTCCAATAAAATCACAGGGATAAGGGTGGAGGCAATGTTCGCCTACATCAATTTGAGGAGAACTGTTTAAATGTAAAGTAGCTTTTTCTTCAATAACCTTCTCTTTGACATAATCCTGAAGTTCCAGCACTTTTTCAAGTACACTTTCGAAAATAAAGATATCATCCAGCCTGAGTTCTTCTTCGAACGAATAATCTTTGTTGACGTAAACGAGGAACATATCTTTCAATTTCAAACCGGAATTTGTGATCACATAATACTGAAAAGCCGCATCGAGCAAATAGGTGTCTGAAATTTTCAGGGAACTCTTCACCTCGTAACCAAACCATTCATCATCTTTTCGATTCAGAATATCCAGCATGATCAGCAACTGGTCGAATTGAAATACTGCTTCATTTAGGGTGTCGTATTTTCCCTGTCGGATGATTTCAGTTGTTTCCAGTACCCTTTTTTGATATTGAGAAGGTGAGCGGGGTGTAAGGTCAATACCTCCAGGAAAAAGTTGCTGTGCCAGTAAACCAAGCCTGGACCCCCGTTTGAATTTGGCAAGCTGTTCGGGGCTGAGTTTATCTCTTAAAAAAGGTCTTTTTTTATTCAGGTACAGCGACTTTAAACATTGATTACCACGGATAAAGGTAGATTTGGACAGGATATGTCTTTCCATTAATTCTAATATTTGCAATTATGATAACTATACGACGGTGATATCGGTGTCTTTTATTAAAGGCAAACCCATATACCGGCGCAACAGTTGTGCAACTGTAAGCACATCTTTTTCGCAGTATTTTACGATTCTTTCCAGGTCTTTATCTTTCCAGTATACCTGTCCCACTATGCTACCATCAATATCGTCTTTGGGTGTCGGGATTTTGAACACGTAAGCCAGCAATTCAAGAGATGTGTAATGTTTGAAGTCGCCAAATTTCCATAATTCCATGGTGTCAAGGTGGCGGATTTCCCAGGGCTTTTTTCCTGCTATGTCCAGCATCTTTGGTAATGGAATACTATTAATCAGCATTCTTCTGGCAATGTATGGGAAGTCGAATTCTTTACCGTTGTGCGCACATAATAAATAACGATCTGTATAATAATGCTTATTTAATGTTTCGGCGAATTCTTCAAGTAAAATGCATTCGTCTTCACCGTAATATGATTTGATCCTGAATTCTTTACCATTTGTAAATCCGCAGGAAATGCAGATTATTTTTCCAAATTCGGAGTATATACCCGCTCGGGCATACAGTTCATCAGCTGTGGTTTCGGGATCATTTCTTCTGATCAATTCTGCCTTTTTCTCCCAAAGTTTTTTTTCTTCTTCTGTTAGATTTGTAAAATCGGAAGTTGCCGGAACGGTTTCAATATCCAATAATAGCAAATCTTCAAGTTTCAGGTCATTCAGCATAACGGTCATCTTTTTATAAAGCAGAAAAATACAAAAAAATGAGTTAATTTGTATACTGAAATAGTAATTTAATGAAAAGTCTTGCTCTAGTTTTCGTTTTGTTTGTCGTTATTGTAATGGGACTTATTTCATGCCAAAAAACTGAAAAGATGATTGAAGCAGACATTGAATTGATCAGCCCGTCAGAAAATTCGATCATCTACCTGCCGGATACACTGCAAATTAAATTAAGGATAGAAGCTGCAGGTGATATTGAGTCGGTCAAAATTAGTATTGTAAATTCCAACTATATTTCGTTGTTTGGAACAAATACGATTAATTCACCCACTGCCGGTAAAGAAATTGAAACGACAATGCTATTGAGAATTCTGCAGGATTATAATGACAGCCCATACAAAATTAGGGTTAAAGTAAAGTATCCAGATAATGAACAGAATACATATTTCAATATTCAACTGACAAATAAACCACTGGCATATAAAGGTTTTTTTCTTTTCTCAAGACCCGGTATCCAACTAACCAATATAGTTTTTTATGACCAAAACCTTAATGATACTGCTTTTACGGTGAGTTCAGGAGAATACCTGGACAGTGATATTTCTAGTTTTTATGAAAAGCTTTTTCTGCTGACGGATACACCTGCCAAACTGAAAACATTCTCTATAGTTGATCAGTTAACGGAATGGGAAGCAGAGCCGGTATTTCCTAATCCAGAATTTACTGATATTCAAATAAATGAAGACCGTATTTATGCCGGCATGGAAAGCGGTCAGGTGGTTGGCTATTCAACCCTCAACGGACAACAAAAATTAATTACTGAAATGTTATCGGATTCTTTCCCCGAGAAGGTTTTCATTTTGGAGGAATTTATCATCGGCGATTTTCTTTCCAGGATGAATGGTAATAGAACTCTTGTCACATTTTATAAAGAAACAGGTGCAAAAAAACACAGGCAACCCATCAGTTTTCCAGTGGTTTCATTTGCGAATACTGTCTATCCTGATAAAGTATTGGTTATAGGAAATGAAAACCAAAAAGGCAAGATTAGTCTATACAATGTGCTGAACAACTATTTTGAAAACACCCATCAAATTGATACAGGTGAAATCATTGCTGTTTGTGAAATAAATGAAGAAACCATACTTTTTTCAATAGGGCGTAGCGTTTATTTGTATCATTATAAACAAAGCTACTCTAATTGGCTTGCGACATTTGATGACACACCCGCAAACATTTATTTTGAGCATATTTCTCAGCAACTTATAGTCCAATTCGAAAAAAGATTGTCAATTTTAAAGTTTCCTGGAATGGACGAAGTTACCCGCCTGAACTTTGAAAAAACTCTGAAGGGGGTGCAGCTATATTATCAGTATGATTGAACGATTTTGTTACCTTTACGATCTGTAATTTAAAATAAAAAAGCATATGTTGAAGAGAATCAGCTTATTGATATTGAGCTTTTTAATGATATCTGCAATGCTGCCGGCTCAGGTTACAAATAGCGTCAGTGAAAGCAGGAAGAAGAATATAATAGATTTATTGAATTATAGGTTCAAAGGTGGATATTACACTTTTGAAAAAATGTTTAATAACAATGTTTCATTTCCCGAAGAACTTGCGGGCAGTTGTATCATGGGAATTGTAATTGTTTCGTTTCAAGTAGATTGCAGTGGTGAGTTTACAGATTTTTCATTTAAAAACCCAATACATCCTACCATCAATAAAGAATTGACAGACTTTTTTGATCTCACATTTGGACAGTGGAACGAATGTAAGGATAGCAAATATACACACTTCGAAATACCTGTTCAGTTTCGCATAAGAGGAGTCGAGACAAATACAACAGATGCACTTTTAATATGTGAAGGAGAAAGCCCCGGTTATGTCTGCAATGGAGATGCGTATTATTATAATAAAGCGACCAAACTTCTTGAAAAGGGTAAAGCTAAAAAAGCGACAGAGTATATTGATATTCTGATCAGGCGTGATCCTTACAATCCTGAATATTACGATATGAAAAAAGATGCTTTAAGTAAGATGAAATAAATTCAATACATGCTGGATTTTTTTAATCATATTGATACACAACTCTTCCTTATACTCAATAGCTGGCATAACGATTTTTTTGATGTGGTAATGGTTTATGTCAGCTCCAAACTATTTTGGCTGCCATTTTACCTTTTTTTGCTTTATCTGCTTATCAGGGAGTATAAATGGAAAAGCCTGATCATTTTATTGTTTGTAGCGGTGCTTATTACATTCACAGATCAGTCATCCGTGCAATTGTTTAAAAATGTATTTCAGCGATTACGACCCTGTCATAATCCTGGTATCTCAGCCATGGTGCACACGGTCGAATATTGTGGAGGTCTTTATGGATTTGTATCTTCCCATGCCAGCAATTATTTTGGGATTATTATATTTATCAGCGGTTTGCTATACACTCGATACAATTGGCTGCCCTGGGTATTATTTTTCTGGGGTTTTCTGATCATCTATAGCCGCATTTATCTGGGTGTGCATTATCCCGGAGATGTTATCGCCGGATCCATCCTTGGTTCCGTTATTGGTTTATTAATGCTTAGGGTATACCGCTTTACCGATCAGAAATGGATGCAGCGTTGGAACTAATTGTCAAGTATTAATCAATATTCACAAAAACAGTATGGTTCCAGCCAATACCCAATAGTGACGAAGCATTTCCTTGGTTAATAGCTATTTCAAGCATATTGTTGCTGCCAAATAAAGCTACCACTTCACCTGGCCGTACATCACCATATGAATCACTGATCTTACTCACAGAATCGGAACGGAAAGAGATAGAGAACTTCTTATTCCCAACCACTTTTTTAAACAAGGATTTCGGAATGTTGGTGATCAGGTTTTCATATGAGTCAATGTGAACAACTACACCACGGATATAAGTAGGATCTACAATGGGTTCAAACAACAATTTTTTCTTGAGTTCCTTTTTGGGGCTTCCCAATTTCTCTATCGGGTCACCTTTCAGCAAATGAATCGCTGCTTTTACAAATCGGTCACGGCTCGAAAAGGTAAAGTTTTCAGACTCCTGCATAATTTCCAGTTCCACCATCTGTTCAGGTTCTCCTTCAAATATCAGAGAAAAAATACCCTCGTCAGTGCCAATGAAATAATGTTTGTTATAAAATGCCACGGTATGCGGATGATTAATGGATTCTTCCGTATTTATACCCATGATATGGATGGTTCCTTCCGGAAAGTTTTTATAGGCATTTTTTAAAATATAAGCAGCTTCATTAGAATTAAATGGTTCAATATCGTGTGTAATGTCAACAATGCGGGTATCTGGTAAATGCGAAAGTATCATGCCTTTTACAGCAGCCGTGTAATAATCACTGTTTCCCCAATCGCTGATCAATGTAATAATTCCCATGCTGAAGTATTGCTGGATGTCGCTGTTTCTGTTATCTGATAATTGAGATCAAAATTATAAATTTTTGAACCTGTAGAAGGTGTTATTTTTAATATTTTTGACGGCAACTAAAATTACGACTGGTTTTAAAAAATATAATGAGCGAAAGCATACTACAACTTGATATAGGAAGCCCGCTGGACATCTATGGTCCCGGTGATAAATACCTGAACGAGATCAAAGAATTTTTTCCAACTTTGAAGATCATTGCCAGGGGAGAATTGATCAAACTGATCGGTGATGAAAGCCAGATCAGGGATTTTGAAAGGCGATTCGACCTTTTACTGACGCATTACGATAAATTTGGTAAGATCAATGAAGATGTGGTCAGGCAGGTTATGGGAGTTGATGAGCCCAACAACCATGTGGCAGCCAAAGGCGATGATGTGCTGGTATATGGACGACACGGCAAACTGATCAAAGCATTGACGCCCAACCAGAAGAGAATGGTAAGCAGTTCGGAGGAAAACGACTTGCTTTTTGCCATTGGCCCGGCAGGCACAGGAAAAACGTATACGGCTGTTGCTTTGGCCATCAGGGCATTAAAAAGCAAACAGGTGAAACGGATCATTTTAACACGTCCTGCCATCGAAGCAGGGGAAAGCCTCGGCTTTCTTCCCGGTGATATGAAAGAGAAACTTGATCCTTACCTGCAGCCGTTATATGATGCGCTGCGAGATATGCTGCCCACCCAAAAATTTCTTTCGTACCTTGAGGATGAAACCATTGAAATAGCACCACTGGCATTCATGAGGGGCCGGACCTTAAGCAATGCTTTTGCCATCCTCGACGAAGCCCAAAACGCTTCAGAAAGCCAATTGAAAATGTTCCTGACCAGGATGGGCAAATCTTCAAAATTTATTGTTACGGGGGATGTTACTCAAATTGACCTACCAAGGAAAAAATTATCAGGATTGCTTCAGGCCCCGGAATTATTAAAAGGCATTAAGGGCATCGATTTTATTCATCTCGATGGGAGGGATGTAGTGCGGCATAAACTGGTATCTGACATTATTGACGCATATAATAAAAAAGAATCACAAATATAAAAACCATGAACGAAGCAATTATTAGAACTGATTTTGAATTTCCGGGACAAAAAGATGTGTACCACGGTAAAGTGAGAGATGTTTACAATATAAAAGATGAATTGCTAGTGATGGTAGCATCTGACCGCATTTCCGCTTTTGATATCGTGCTGCCGAGGGCCATTCCATATAAGGGCCAGGTATTGAACCAGATCGCCTCCAAATTCCTGGATGCAACGTCAGATATTGTCCCCAACTGGAAAGTAGCCAGTCCTGACCCAATGGTCACTATTGGCAAGTATTGCAACCCGTTTCCCGTTGAAATGATCATCCGCGGATATTTGACGGGCAGTTCGTGGCGCACCTATAAATCAGGAGCCCGGGCCATTTGTGGTGTTCCAGTTCCCGACGGACTGAAAGAGCACCAGCGTTTTCCAGAACCTATTGTGACACCTACCACCAAAGCAGTGGAGGGACATGATGAAGATATTTCAGAAGAGGAAATTATCAAACAGGGACTTGTCTCGGCTGAGGATTATGCCAAACTGAAAAATTATACCATCCGATTATTCAAAAGAGGCAGTGAAATTGCGGCAGAAAAAGGACTAATCCTTGTAGATACTAAGTATGAATTCGGGAAAGTGGGCAACCAGATCTATTTGATCGATGAGATTCATACACCTGATTCTTCGCGTTATTTTTATGCCGATAAATATGAGGAACGATTTGCCAAAGGAGAGCCACAAAAGCAATTATCAAAGGAATTTGTGCGCGAATGGCTGATGGAAAATGGTTTCCAGGGTAAAGACGGACAGCAGGTGCCGGAAATGACAGACGAATTCGTGAGCAGTGTTTCTGAACGATATATTGAGCTTTATGAGCAGGTAACCGGGGAGAAGTTCAACAGGGTGCCGACTAAAGGTGTGCTGGATCGGATTGAAAATAACATTAACGATTTCTTAAGAAATCGCTAATCAAAGGCGGTTAATAGCTGTTCCAGTATTCCTGCTTTTTCGAATTTGTTCTCTTCCTTATATGACTTTATCATTTCACTGATCAGCCGACGGATGATAATCCTGTTGTTGCAGGGTAGAAAATAATGGTCCTTTAAATCAATTTTCATTTGTTTTAAGAATAATTCTATTTCGTTCTGCGTGAATACTGCACCACGGTTCATGGCATTGAGGTAGAAAAGTATGTCGCTTTCTTTA
>PKSW01000402.1 GCA_002869465.1 Marinilabiliales bacterium | reverse complement strand
TGTAACATCATATACACCTGCTGTAGCATAGTGAATATAAGGAGGTTCTTCGCCATCAAAAGTGGCAGGCATACCTCCTTCGAAAGTCCACATCCAACTAATAGGTGTTCCTATGGTTAAATCGGTAAACATCACGCTGTCACCCACATAAATCATGGTGGTGTCTGCTTCAAAATCAGCAATCAGTTCGTCTCCGGCAACGATAGAGAAAAAGTCATCACTAAAGTCTTCAATACTTTCAGGATTCGTTACGAAAATCTTAAAGTCATCACCAGGTTCAATAGAAGACCAAACAGACCAACTGTATGATTCATCAGCCACAGGTGTGCTTTCTGTAATTAAAGTAAGATTTGTTTCTTCACCTTGTTGAAGATATATACTAATATCTCCAGAAATGTCGTTTGCATTCCATGTTAAGTCGTAAGTATTCCCCTGATAAAGAGTCTCTCCACCATTTGGAAATGTAATTTCAATAAATTGATTCAATAAATATAAATTGTCAAAATAAAATTGGCCTGGCACCCAATGTCCTTCACCACCCAATTGTACAACAACCTGGTCATAATCTTCTCTGTCAGCTACTGCGCTGAAATCGAAAGTTAATGTTACCCATGTATCAAAATCATTTACAGTTAATTTTATTTCTGTTTGTGTTGTCCAGGCATTGCCTCCAAGTAAACTATTTTGAAGCTTTATTGCCGCGGTAGGAGTTAAATCTCCGGAATAATCATTTGAAGATGGGAAATATACATCAAGTTCAAATATATTTCTTTCTGTGAGATTCATTCTGAAATCTAAATCAAACTGAGCATTTGCATATTGAAACCCACCTGACCTATTATAGTCCGCAACGGTATTGCTTTCATCCACAGGGTCAGTTGTGGTTTGTAATTCGACCATTTCAGGATCTTGAAAAATCCATTCATCAATTGTACCCCAGCCATCATTTTCAAAATTATCCTGAACATTTTCTTCCAAATAAGGTTTTGCGCCTGCGAAATACAAATAATCCCAATAATAAGTTTGCTCACCGGCTCCAGCTGTGCCAAAATCGAAAAAGATAGAAGCCTTGTTGTAATTATTGGCAACATTTAAAGCAGCTGTTCCAGGTACTGGTTTGCCAAAGTTAAAAATCAAAGTATCCCAGGCCATTGCAACTGTTGTAAGGACCTCCGTTTCACAGGTTATGCTGGCATTGTTGGCATCTTCAACTTTTAGTCGGACAGGTATTCCCGCTTCAGGAGACCATACCACAACACCCATTAATGTTGAATCAACTGTAAAAGGAATTGGATCGGCTAAACCGACAGTTCCACCTACTGTTGTTCCTGCCCAAAATTCAGCAGTTCCAGTTTTTATTGTTTCAACAATATTATTGTCGGCGTCATCAGGATCAACTATGATTTGAGATACATTGCCCCCAAAATCAATCAAGTCGTAATCTGCATCCGGGTCATCAAAAGTTACAGGTAAAGTGAGGGTGCCCACTGGCGGTGGGTCATTACTAATATCGGGACCTACAACATCATCAAAATAATAAGTGTCAGTATTGAAGGTGGCGATATCAAAGAAAATAACGATAGCGTTGTAAGAATCATTTTGAGCAGTTGGAAAATCGAAAGATAACTCTTGCCAGGAACCGGCAGTTACTGGTTGAGCGACTTCAATAGGAGCAATAATGCCTTCTAGCTTAAAAGTTACAGTAGTGTTTATTGGTGAATATACTTTCATGGTGAAAGTTGTTCCGGTTGTAAAGTCAATAAACCCTTCTGTGGGTGCTTTGGCATGTGTCCATTCCCAACTTTCACGTATCCATTGTGCTACATTCGGACTTGTGTTGATACCCTCTGAATAGGGATTTGGGACAATTGTTGGATCAGGTTGCCCACCAACAAATGGTACATTTTGATTTGCATCGAAATCGTTATAAATGTATTGCGCATTCACTCCAATGGCAAACATCATAAGCATAAGTAAAGCATAAATTTGGTTCATAGTAATTAATTTAATTTGTTAATAATGAGTTAATTTATTATGATAATTTTAATTCGCTTTTCGTAATTCTAAGTCTTTCTGCATCAACAAACAGGTTTTATGATCAATGGTATAAAAAAAGAGAAGAATGGCACAAGAC
>PKSW01000249.1 GCA_002869465.1 Marinilabiliales bacterium | reverse complement strand
TCATCAATAGGCAACCTTGCTACTACGTAAAAGGCACCAGCGGGGTTTGGACAATAAGCACCTTCAATATTGTTGATTCCTTCGACAATGGCATTTCTACGTGCTAAATATTCTTTCTTAACTTCCACAAAATAGGAATCAGGTGTATCCACTGCTGCTTCTGCCAGTACTTGACCAAAGGTGGGAGGACTTAACCTGGCCTGGGCAAATTTCAAAGCGGTTGCCATCAGTTCTTTGTTCTTCGAAACCATCCAACCCAGGCGCGCACCACAGGCACTGTACCTTTTCGATACTGAATCGATCAGTATTACATTCTGTTCAATACCATCCAAATACATCGCCGAATAATGTTTTCTGCCATCATAGGTAAATTCACGGTACACTTCATCCGCAATTAAGAACAGATCGTATTTTTTCACGATATCTCGCAGCACTTCCAGTTCTTCTTTTGAATACAAATAACCTGTCGGGTTATTCGGGTTACAAACGAGAATCGCTTTGGTACGGTCGGTAATATTTTTTTCAAAATCTTCAATGGGGGGCAATGCAAATCCTGATTCGATGGAGGAAAAGATCGGTTTTACTTTGATGCCAGCATTGGCAGCAAATCCATTGTAATTGGCATAAAAAGGCTCAGGGATAATCACTTCATCATCAGGATCCATAATGCACTGGAAAGCGAAAAGCAATGCCTCAGATGCTCCGGCACCCACAATAATTTCTTCGGCACTTACATGAATATGAACTGTCTTATAGTACTCAACCAGTTTCTTCCGCAACGAGATCATACCGGCCGAATGGCTATATGCAATTACCTTCTCATTATAATTATGAATTGCATTGAGTGATACTTCAGGGGTTTCAATATCCGGTTGACCGATATTCAGGGGATATATTTTAATACCACGGGCTCTTGCTGCCTCAGCAAACGGAACTAATTTTCTTATCGGTGACTCAGGCATTAAACGGCCTTTTTTTGAAATATTTGGCATGAAACTATTTTTTTAGGTTAATGAAAACAAAAAAATGGTTAACCGATAAGTAATATTTCACGATTAACCATTTCAATATGTTTATTTATTCTTATTTATTGACGGGAGCTGCACCCACACTGCTTTCTTTGGTTGGTAATGCTTCATTTGCCTGTGCTAATACTTTACCTTTAATTCTTAATACAACAGTACTGTTTCCTTTAGCATTTGAGTAAACTGTTACAGTTTTATTGAAACTACCTGCTTTATTAGTATTGTAGGTGACTTTAATATTATTTGATTCCCCTGGTAAAATTGGTTCTTTCGGCCAGGAAGGCACTGTACAGCCACATGATGAGCGTGGTTTGGACAGAATCAATGGTTCATTACCTGTGTTTGTAAAAGCAAATTCATAAGCTCCATCTGATCCCAATTCAATATCACCATAATCGTGCAAGGTATCTTCAAATGATATCTGTGGTCCATTCTCTTTTTTTACTTCAGCTTCTTGCGCAAATACTGTAAACATTGCAAAAAATAAAGCTGCTAATAAGGTAATCTGTTTCATTTTTTTAAATTTTTATTTTAGGAATGCAAAATTAATAATAATATCCATGATAATTCGATATTTAAAAGAAAATCATTACCAGCAGGTTTTACATAAATCGTACCAGAAAGTTACGTTATCTGATATTAACTTTACTGATCCTTTTTTTGATATATGGTAAGAAGAATGAAACCATTGCCAGGATAATGATAATCAAACTTCCAGGACGTGTAAAAAAGTCGATCCACTCTCCTTTTAGCAATGATAAGCGTAAATTCTCCTCGATCATCTTACCTAGTATTAATCCTAAAATTACAGGTGCTGTTGGAAAATCACCCCGTTTCATTATCCACCCCAGTATGCCGAAAGCAATACAAATACCTACATCAAAAACTGAATTTTGTATAAAGTAACTTCCAATGAATGACAAAGCAAGAATAATAGGATAGAGCAGAGATTTCGGCGCGGCAATAATCTTAATCCAGAGTCTATTGCCCATAAGCCCGACAAAAAACATAAAAATATTGGCAAAGAACAAACTGATAAAAATCCCATATACCAGACCCGGCTCCTTGTCAAAAAGCTGTGGCCCCGGATTTAATTTATGTATCATCAATGCGCCTATCAGAACAGCCGTTGA
This sequence comes from Marinilabiliales bacterium, assembly GCA_002869465.1. Lineage (GTDB taxonomy): Bacteria > Bacteroidota > Bacteroidia > Bacteroidales > F082 > UBA4459. The sequence continues at coordinate 10,802 of PKSW01000249.1, read as the reverse complement.
TGCACTCCCGGGAATTCCTAACGTTAACAATGGGACTAAAGCACCACCTACTGATCCGTTATTAGCGGCTTCGGGAGCAGCCACACCTTCCAGTGACCCTTTCCCGAATTCCTCAGGATGCTTGCTGGAATTCTTAGCATTATCATAAGCAATAAAAGTGGCAATTGTACCTCCTGCCCCGGGAATACAACCAACTAATGTTCCAATTAAGGAAGATTTTAACATCACGTATTTTAACTTCAGGAGTTCTTTTAAGGGCAGTGACTGAGAAAGATCAACTTTTGCGGCTTTTCTTGATTCGAGATTTTCACCCTTTTCAATGCTGTAAAATATTTCACCCAATGCAAAAAGCCCGATAAGCGCAGGAATAAACGTTATACCGTCCGCCAGATCGGGTATCCCCATTGAAAACCGGGAAAATGGCAATTGGGTATCAAATCCAATTGTGATCAATAGCAGTCCTATTCCGGATGAAATGAATCCTTTTAGTGGGCTTTTTCCGGCCAGAGACGATATGATAGTAAGTCCGAAAACACCCAATGCAAAATACTCATACGATTCGAATGACAAGGCCAACCAGGCTAAAGGAACTGAAAACAGGATTAAAATTATGGTCCCTATGATACCTCCCATAGTAGAAGCTGTTAAAGATGTCATGAGCGCATAGAGTGGTTTTCCCTGTTTGGTTAATTCATAACCATCAAAAGTTGTTGCCACGGCACCAGGAGTTCCGGGGGTATTTATCGCGATAGCTGTTATTGATCCACCATAATTGGAAGATAAATAAACCGAAACCAGCAAAACCAGTGCACTGATGGGATCAAGACCATAGGTTACTGGTAACATCAGGGCAACGCCTATTGAAGGTGACAAACCCGGTAGCACACCGACCATTATTCCCACAATGACACCAATCAACATCATCAGGATGGGTAAGAAATGGCCGAATTCCTGCAAGCCTAACCAAAGATCATTTAGTATCCCCATAATCATTTGTTATATGAACCACCATCCTAATGGCAAGTCAATATGCAACAGCTTATTAAAAATTAAATAACTAAAAATGACAAACCCAAATGCATTTATAAGCATGAAAGGTACTTTGCGATATTTTAACAAATACATGCTTGCCAATATAAAAATGGGGGTTGTTAAATAATATCCAACCCATTGCATGGCAAATAAATATCCAATCATTAAAACAATGATTATCAAAACATATCTCGGTGAATGATGTTTACGAACGTCCTTTTTCTTTTTTGAGTTGATGAATAATAAAACACTCAACAGTAGTAAAATGACGATCCATATCCGCGGAATTAATGATGGACTGGTAATATTTAATGAATCAGGTATCAAAAAAAGACTTGTTTGATAATAGAAAAATAGCGAAATACTGAAAATACTTCCTGCTATAATTTGGTCATAACTTATATTACTGATTTTGAATTTACTGAAAACCAATATCACGAAAAATATACCGGCGAGAATGATCAACAGCACCAAAAAGATATTTGGGCCTGCTTTTTTATATGACACGAGTAAACCCGCTTCATTTAAATAAAAATTTGTTTCTTCAATTTCCTTTTTTATTTGTTTTGTAAATTCGGCTTGCTCAAGGAAATTGGAAAAAACATAGGTTTCATCACAATAATCTTCCCATTCTTCATCATTTACAACATCCTGAAGAACTTTGGTTACATATCTCACAGCTTCATCCGGCACACCTTTTTTAAAAGCGAATCCCCGCCACATCGATTCGTTGATATCATATCCCTGTTCCTTAAAAGTGGGTACATCCGGTAAAGATTTAAGCCTTTTATTACTGGCAATAGAAACTATATCAAGGTCATTCTTTCCCTTGATGTCGGCCGGATTACCGACATAAACAGATGCTTCGTTTCTTAGCAAAGCGAGAATCGACTGTGGCGCACTTTTATAATCGATCCACCTTGCATTAATCTCTAACGTTTCCCAACTTTTTAAAGCCATCAAATGGTCGCGACTCCCGGTTCCAGGGCCAATCCACACTTGAGGAGTATCTCCATTTTTGGCATCCTGAACAATATCAGCAAGGGAATGAAAATTTCTTTCATTATTTGCGATTAATGCCTCAGGGTCGAATACCATATGGGCAATAAACTGGAAATCATCCAGACTAACCTTACTTTTATTAACCATCACCGTTGAAAGAAAAGATTTGGTTACACCCAACAATGTGTAACCGTCAGCCTTCATATCAAGGACGTGTTGCATGGCTACCAGGCCTTGTGTTCCCGAACGATTTTCTACAACAAAGGCTACATCACTGTATTTACGGGCAATTTCTGCTACTTTTCTAGCCATAAAATCAATGGAAGAACCCGGTTTTGAATGAACAATGATACTGATGGGTTTTGAAGGGTAGGTCTTCCCTTTTCCAATACCGAAATAGAGATAACCCAACAACGCAAGGTAGATGATAATAACAAAGCCTGCAATATATTTACTCAGGTTCATCAAAATAAAAAAAATCGTTTGGCTAATTAACGAACCTTTTTCTAATATCTAGTTGGCTTTGACTTTAAGTTTTGCTCAGAGGTGTATTTTGGAATAATTTTAAATTATTGATATGGTATTTAAAAAATACCGAATACGCCTTCAGGAGTTATACCGAGGTAGCGATACCAGGTCTCTCCCATCAGTATATTTGTAATCCAACCAATTACCAGCATCGTAAATCCAAATTTAAAGCTATCCGTTAAACTATACTGGTCAGTTTCATAAAGCAATGCGGCGGGTTTGCTGTTGAAAGGTAGCATATACACATGTTCTATCAGGAAAGCAACAGGCAACGCCAAACTTATAATACTGAATCCAAAACGATTTGCAACACCGATGGCGATTGGAACAAAAATCATGGTTCTCATGGTCTTTGACTGAAAAAACAACGCGCTAAATGCCATGGCAAATGTTAATGATAGGTACAACAACCAAAATGGTGTGTTTGTGCCGAAGCCAAGTGCTTCAAATGCAGCATTTACAGAAATAGAAGGTAAGTCGGTTACTTTAAAACCTGCACCCAATGTATAAGCTCCGGCTGAAAAAAGCATAAGATGCCAGGGAATATCCACATCATTCCAGTTCAGGATACCGATTCTTGGTAATAGTGCAAAAATCGCCCCCATAAAAGCTACGGCAGTCGGACTAATCCCATGATATTTATCGGTCGCCCACAAGGCAAGAATGGTAATAAAAAGCAATGCCGATTTGATCTCCTGAAAATCCATTTTCCCCAGTTTACGCAGTTCTTCCTTCAGTCGGTCCATACCGCCCTCGATTTGTGGCAACCGTTCTTCTTTTTTTAATGGAAAGAAAATTCGTGTTGCAACTATGTAGCCCAAAAACATGAGAATTAAAGCCACCAGAAAATTGCCCTTCATCCAATCGGTAAAATAAATATCGACACCTGTTGCGCCTGTAATTAAGGCTGCTGCCAGCAAATTAGCTCCAGAGCCTGTAAGGAAACCACTGGCCCCGATATTAATGTAAAATAGATTTTGCAGCACAATATTTCTTCCAAAATTATTTTTCTTATCTCCTCCCCTAGCCCCGTATATGGCTGCGATGACCATGAATATGGGCAGCAAAATAGCTGCTTTCGCGGTGGTAGCCGAAATAAAAGCTGACAGTACCACATTTATCACCAGAAAACTTATAAAAATAGAAGATGAATGTTTGCCAAACCTGACTATAAACCAAAGTGCAAAACGCTTAGCTATACCCGTTTTAACGAGCATACTGGCCAGCACAAACGACATGATATTTAACCACATTACTTTATGTCCCAATTGGGCATAGGCTTCCTGTTCTGAAAGCACTCCAGTAAGCACCAGACTAATAATAATGATTAAAGAAGTCAGATAATTGGGGATTGCCTCGGTGATCCAAAGGACTATGCCTGCAACAAATATTGCGAGCATGGCGATGTTAATCCTTGAAAATTCGGCATTGCCCAAATCCTGAGAAACATTTCTCGCATATTCACTCAGAGAAGAAGTATCAATATTTAATAGATAAGCCGGATGAAGCACAACATAAATCAACACAAAGCTAAGAATTGCTAAGGGACCTCCAGCAGCTGCAAGTACTCTCTCCGCTTTTGATTTTGATCGTTTCGGCAGCCTTTCAATACGATAATTGTTCATATCCAAAGGATCGAAACCATTATTGTTTATAGCCATAGTAATTCTTTAATCATTGAAAAATGATGTTATAAAACCAATACCCGTATCTTAAATAAATGAGCTTACCAGCTTTTAAAAGGATTTTTCATTAACATGGAATTGTAAAAACGGGCGTCACCGGTAACTTCTTCACCCAACCATTCAGGTTTCGTAAAAGCATGAGCTTCGGTTGGCAATTCAATTTCAGCAACTGTCAAACCTTCATTCTCACCGTAAAATTCATCGACCTCAAATTTCAACCCGCCTTTTTCAGAAACAATGAACCGGGTTTTATCAATTACACCAGGCTCACACAATTTTAAGAGTTCGTTTACTTCTGAAACCGGGATTTCTTTTTCCCATTCGTAACGGCTCGCACCGCTTTCATTTCCAATTCCTTTAATTGTGATGAATCCTTTGTCTCCTTTAATGCGCACTCTTACAGTTCTTTCAGGAACTGAAGACAAATATCCCTGGGTAATTCTTGTTTCTTTAGTTACAAAAGCTTTAAATTCACCTTTCACCAAAAATTTTCTTTCAATTTCTTTTCCCATGATATTAGTTCGCTAATTTTTTATCAATCATTCCTACCACGCGTTTTGCAGCCTGCAAATAGTTGATATTCTCAACACCTTCCAAACCCAGGTCTTTAATAGTTTTTTTAATATCTTCAATCTCTGTCGATTCTGAATTAACAGTTACAACCATGGCTCCGTTAATCCACACATTGGCATATTCACAAATCGTATCGTTCACCATATACCCAAAACGCTCTTTTTCAACTGATACAGCCAATAAATCCGGATGATTTTTTACAATTTCCAGGAATTCATCGAGCGTGTAAACATCTTTTTCAAGTGATGGCATTTGAACCTGAAAGGCAGGAAACACTTCTTTTTCCAGCATCTCTGCCTTCATAGGGAATTCCCCTTTCATCAATGGATTCCATTGCTCCAACCCATCCACTTCCTGAACAAAGGTTTTAATGTCCATCTTACCATCCCTGATCTTCGTATTGTTAACATCATTGGTTCTTGAGATGATATATATTTCTTCTGAAGTTCTTTCCCATACTTTGGCAGGTACCGGAACAGACAGTCTCGACATTAAATAAGCAGTTTCTTAAAAACTTCTACCAAATGTCCTGAATTCAAAGCGGGGCTTTGATATCTCTCCGATTTTTAATTTTTCTTTAGTCATTTATTTGTCTTAATTATTATTTTAAAATTCAATGCTATTCCATGTCTCCGGCAATGCAGTTAGTCCCATTATTCTTTTAAGAGCCAGCGGATAACTTACATTTTCAACTTTACTGCTTATACCTAATAATTGTTTTGCGTCAATCACTTTATCCGGATCTTCTGATTCGATGCAAATAGTCTTAATTGAGGCCCCGTTTACTTTGATTTCAGCAATTTCAGTGATACATCCACCAACAGTATATGCATGCCTGGTTTTCCAAACATAGGCAACTGCCATGTCAGGATCAACAGTTACTACCTCACTTATGAATTGTTTCAGTGAATAATTCTTCCTTTCAAACATGGGGCTTTCAATACCGAGTGCCGGAAAAACCACTGTTTTAATTACGTCAGAATCAAGTGGGAATTCCCCAACAAGAAACGGGTTCCATTGTTGCAGTCCCAAATGCTCTTGCTCCAATACTTTAATATCCATGACTCCTTCCCTTATCTTCACATTGTTTTTTCTTTTCCAGGATGTAAGCATGTAGACAGAATCCATTTCGCGGGTCATTTCCCTAGGCGAAAGTTCTTCAATCTTCTTGATATATTTTTCCAGGTTGTTTCCAAAAATTCTGAATTCGTACCTGGGAATTACTGCGGATACCATATTAATCAGTTATTATTTTATACAATTCCAAATTTGATGTAGCGTCATTTACAAGATATACCATATCATTATCAACTACCACACCTTCGTATTTTATATCATCCAATTTAAAGCTCATGAGTACCTTTCCACTATAATCACATTTATACAAACCTTCTGATTGATCACTGACAATCCAAAGAAGTGACTGTGAAACATCTACAAAAATCCCGGAGTAATCAGAAGCAAATCTTAACTTTACTTCACTAATTATCCCATAATCAGGATTCCAAATGACCATCAGATCAGGATTGGTCTCATTTACTATATAATAAAATTTATTATTGCTGTTATATGAGATTCCTTCGAGTCCACTATTATCGGCTCCAAAAGGAATAGTTATTTTGTAAGTACCTTCTTTATTACCTGAGCTATAATCCAATAAAGTAACCTCCCGGTCAGTTTCCTCCACTACCGCGATCAGATCCTTATCGGGATTATATGTAACCCCTTCCAGGTCTTTTCCCTCGTAATCCAGCATCCTGATTATCTTTCCTTCCAAATCAATTTCATAAACCTGATTGGTATTATCACTTACTGTAAGCAATGTTTCACTGCCAGAACCGAATGACAATCCTGATGGTTCAGGGATATCCAGATCATAGCTAGCAATAAACTCTAAAGTACCCATTGGAATCTCAATCACCGGAACCGGAGTATCGTTCTTTTTGCATGAAAATGCAAAGAAAAATATGACTACGATGATTGAGATTCTTTTCATGAGCAATTGAATTTTCTTTTCAATTTAAGTTATTCTGCGTTTGGTGCTCCAGGTGTTGGAGGAGTGGCTGTATTCGGGTCGAAAACTACCCAGTTAAAACTACCGTCAGGTTGGCGACCCGTAGAATAGTCTGTTTCAGGCGTAGGAACAGGTGTTCCATCTCCAGAACCAGAGCCATAGGTAACAGCATCAACAAATGTTACACCATCCTGCGACATACCTATATCATCACCTCCACTGCCTAATTTAAAACTAAGGTGAATACCTTCTCCCAAACCACAACAATATAAAAGCAGATACCCATGACCGGGAATAACTGTTTGATCAGGGATATCAGCAGGTACTTGATATTGCATAGGATCTGCCATATCATCTGTAAAGTACCATCCACCAATATCAATTGGTGTATCTCCCGTGTTATATAATTCTAACCAGTCAGGATAATCATCAGGATGACCATCAGGAACAACGGTAACATCATTACTACACATGAATTCATTAATAACAACAGTCCCTGCAACAGGCGCGCTACCATCATTTGAAGCTCCAGGTGTTTTAGAGGCTAAAGTTGCCCATTCACTTCCACCATCAGTTGTTCTTCCATAAGATTTATCTTCTTCCAATCCGTTAAAATCACCTGACTGGTCAATCAAGGTTTTCTCAGGATCGTAAATAGCAATGGTATTGTCATTGGTGGCACTGATACCCATATCAATAAATATTTTACCATCAACTATAGAGGTCATTATATCCTGACCTCCCGAATTCGTTGCACCACAAATCAATACTACAAATCCTTTGGGCGGGATAGTTGTGACATTCACATGATTGTCCGGAATTTGTTGATATTCTGATTCTTCACCTGGTTTATCAGTAATCCACATGCCGGCTATATTTACTGATTGATTTCCCTTATTATATAATTCAACCCAATCAGCCGGATCTCCATTGGCACTCAGAAAATAGGGATCCGTTATATCTTTTGGGCACAATTCATTAATTACAATATCACTATAATTTTCCGGATCGGGTGCTCCCGGTGCTGGTAGTTCATCTTTTACGCATCCGTTCAAAAACAGGGCTGCGATAATACTCAGTATGATATATTTTTTCATTTCTTTTATTATTTAAATTTTACAATTTCATTAACTGGTTTAGAATGCAATTAAAATCCTGGCTTGAATGGTACTAAAATCAATACCACCTTGTCCTGTTGGGGTAATATCTTGTCCATCTGCATTAACATCAAAAGTTTTGTAAGCTCCTTTACCATCTGCCCAACGATCGTGGTTCATATATGCATAATTCAGCATCAATTTTACATTATAGTTGAAGTAATAGCTTACTCCAACAGTATACGATTCACCTGATCCTCCTGGCATCCAGGGAGTATCTTCTCCATCCTTAAAAGTATTTGCATCCATAAATGAATACCTGAGGGCTACTTCAAATGCTCCTTTCTTATTGTTTCTAAAATCAATTTGAGAGAATTCTGCATCTCCCATATTGTAATAATAATCGGCATTATTGATCAGCCATGCACCCATTATATAAAATCCCTTCAAAACATATCTATCTTCTCCTTCAGGTACTTTTGTAGAATCTCTTTTAATACTTGTCCGGATATATTCACCCTGAACACGGAAGTTCTTAACTGCATAAGCTAATTCAGTACCTAGAAGGACTTTTGTCTGACAATGAGTAACCCAATCAGTATCAATATATTTTTTGCGATTGATTTCTGTTTCCGCATTTTCACCATACCTGAAACTATTCTCTGGGTCTCCTATTTCCTGTAATTTAGGCACACGGTATGAACTAGCTATACCCAAATGTAAAACATGTTTATCTTTCTTAATAGGTGCAAATGCAAAACGGCCGGTAACTGACCAACCAGCATTCGTTCCTTTCGCTTTATTTTGGTCTCTCATTAAATCATTGGCAATGAGACTTGAAAAAACACCAGCCTCGAAAAATATTTTATTGAAGAACATCTTATAAGCCACACCCAAATGACGGGAAGGTGCCATCTCCGTTGAATAAGGTCGTTCCATAAATGTAATATAACGCGAAGTAGTCATTGTTTCCAAGGAGAATGGCTCACGAAAATTACCAGCTTTTATTTGCCAGTTTTTTCCTATTTATCGCACATAAGCATCTTTAATATCAACTGCGTTGTTACCAAAATCAAAATCAATTTCACCTCCCCAGTTTCCCCAAAGGATGGCTTTAATGGCAAAACGCATTCGGCGGATATTCACTCCATTCCCAATTTTATTTTCTTCACCCTGGTATGTATTGTCGCCAAAATACATGGCACCATCAAAATAAACACGATTATCAAACCAATACCGAAAACGGTTATCCGTAGAAGAAAACATCAAGATACCATCCCGTGATTCGGGATTTAGTCGCACGCGTATACCTACTTCCTGCCCATAATCATTTACCGCTTTCTCGGCTACATTCATGTATACAGAAATGTCCTGTGCTCTGTTAACTGTTACAACCTGCGTAGCGTAGGTTTCTTTACTAAAAACGAGATTAACCGGAAATGATGAAATTTCCAATTGGAAGAATCCATTTCCGTCAGTTAGCACAATTGAAGAGTCATCACCCTGAATTTGAACTGACACATCCCTCATTGGTGTCTGCAATCCGGCAGGGAATACTTTACCCGTTACTACATTTTCTTCCTGTGCAAAAATGTTTGCACTGCTGAGTAGAATAACAATCAACCCGATGAGTGCACCTTTAACATAAATACTTTTTTTCATTTCAATTTAATTTAAATCTATAATTGTTTGATTTTACTAGGCTAAATAACATCAATTCGCTTTTTATATAAAATTTATTGCCCCTACAATAACCCTACATATGGATGATGGAAGCACTCAGACGACATTATACTTTTGATTATTAAGAATTTATGACACAGAAGTGAATTAAAAATCCCTGATAAAGTCATTAATACTGACCTTTGGATCCACTTTCAGCTTTTTACGAAGACGATATCGGTTCATTTCTACACTTTTTGGGGAAATATTTAAAATAGAAGCTATTTCCTTTGAAGAAAGATTTAATCGTAATAAAGACGCAAGTCTTTTTTCATTATCGGTTATTGAAGGATAAGCTTCACTCAATTTATGGATGAAATTGCTGTTCTGTTCATTGATATGCATCTGGAATTTTTCCCTGTCGCGATCAATAGAAAGATCCTGGGTGATCATTAAAGATAGCTTGTTCAATCCCAACCTGATTTCCTGGTCTTTGGTGTTGGCTTTAATTTTAATAATCTCTTCTTTCAATTCATTTAAAAATTCATTCTTATGGATAATACTCATGGCCATAGTCACCATTTCGCTTTGCCTGAATTTTAACTCCTTTCCTAAATCGTCCTGAAGATGAATTTTTTCATGTAGGCTTTTTTCGAGGTGCTCAACTTTTAACAGGTATTTTTCTTCCAGTGCTTTGATTTGGTAAGAGAGGTATTTTATTTTTTTTCTCCGTGAAAAATAAATGTATACAAATAATAAAACCATTATAATTAAAAGCGAATTAGCCACCCATAATATGATTTCTCTGTTATTCTGACGACCCTTAAATACCTCAGGCTCTGACTCTTCGGATATACCTGCGGCATTATTTGGCGATTCCCCAACTTCACCTTTAATCAGTACATTATTTGTATCGGTAATAATTTGATTATCCAATGATAACTCGACACTATTAATTATACGGTCACCACCCACATCCTGCCGAAATACATTGTTAACAAAGAATAACAGAAAGAATGCGATCACACCAGCTGCAATGGGTGTAGCAATCCATCCCAGACTAATGCTACCTAATATCTTGTATTTAATTTGTTTACCTCCTTTATACAAACCAATGCCAATAATTGATCCGATAACTACCTGAGAACTGGATACCGGCACAAGCGGTATCGCTGGCAACCCAATTGATTGAAATGCATCAGACAGACC
>PKSW01000197.1 GCA_002869465.1 Marinilabiliales bacterium | reverse complement strand
TGATCAGCAGTAGTCAATGGAGAATGGTCTTTTTTATATGCAATATCAAAATCCGTATCATAGATTTCCATGATCGCTTTGCCAGCTTCGATAGATGCTTTGATGGCTATTTCGATTAATTTTTCCATTTGCTTACTCCTTCCCGGGCATGCTTCCGCCTCCTAAGTCACATGTATGTTTTGTATGTAACTGATTTGATGTTTTTTAATGTTTTAACCCACTACGACTTCCAGAGCAATAAAAGCTCGTTTTTTCCATTTGCCTTTAAAAATTCCTTGAGTTCGTCGTGGTTTAGAATGATATACCGGATTTTCCGGTGGATCATCTTTTCTGCTTTTTCAATCAGATCCAGCAGATATTTTTTATCTATTTCATGGCCTACAAACCATAGGTCGATCATCTGGCTGTTCTTACCTTTTGCCAGCTCCCCAACCAAATATACCTCTTCCAGTTGCCCCAGTTTATTCACTACTTTTTCAATCACCTTATCCAGGCCAATATGTTTCATCAGCAAGGCATTAATTTCCGGAAAAAGGGGGTGGCTGGTATTGGCCTTGTACATTTTTTTATTCCCTTCATTAAGGGATACAAGCAGGTTCGCCTCTTCGAATCGGTTCAGTTCCTGGCGAATGGCGTTTGTTGATTCTCCGAATTCTGGTTCGAGGGAACGCAGGTAGGCCGTGTTGTTACTGTTCAGGAAAAACTTGAGCAGCAGCTTGATGCGAGTCTTTGATGTAATCAGTGTTCCCAGCATAAATTGGCTTGTTTTTCATAGTTTGAGTAACAAATGTACTCAATCTTTTGAAAAATCAAACTAAAATTACCGTTTTTTTCATCCCACATGCTGCATGAACCATAGTGTTATCAACAATTCATTCTTGAAAACAAAAAAATAGCGGCCGATAAAAAATACCGACCGCCAACTCAAACAAACACACTATAATATTTTTATAATTTTTATGCTCCTCAGTTAACCTTTCCAGAGAAAAAAATCCATATTTTTTATGAAAATTTGTGCAAGACCGATTTTTATAACAGTCGAAATTACCTACACTATCTTACAGTATTTGTTAAATAAACCGATATTAATAGTTATTTAACAAATAGTGTTAACGCTCTGTTAAAATTTCCGCTCATTCATTTAAAGTTTTAACATTTTACATGCAGAAAAGTTTAATGATTGTAAGATTTTCATCGAGGCTTTCCATAATTCCTTAATTTTGAAATGAACATGGAAAACAATCACCTCATTGATATTCAAAACCTGTCGATTCAATTCAAAAATGAATCCAAACTCAGCTATGCCGTTCAGGATGTAAGTTTCTCGATCAACAAAGGAGAAGCCCTTGGGTTGGTAGGAGAATCAGGATCGGGCAAGTCGATTACAGCCCTTTCAATGATCGGATTGCTACCTGTTCAGGCGATCATATCATCAGGCCAGATTTTATACAAGAACCAGGATCTTCTTCAACTGAATGAAAACCAGTTAAGGTCATACCGTGGCCATCATATTTCCATGATATTCCAGGAGCCGATGACTGCTTTAAATCCCGTGATCAAATGCGGTGAACAGGTAGCTGAAATCATACGCTTGCACCAACATATCAGTAAAAAACAGGCTCATCAGCAGGTGATGGATTTATTAAAAAAAGTAAACCTGCCCAGGCCTGAAGAAATGTATCGGTCTTATCCACATCAAATTTCCGGTGGGCAAAAACAACGCATAATGATCGCCATGGCGGTCGCCAATAAACCTGATTTGCTCATCGCCGATGAGCCAACAACTGCGCTTGATGTGACGGTTCAAAAAGAGATCATTTTATTGTTGAATGAGCTACGCAAGGAATTTGGTATGAGCCTGTTATTTATCAGCCACGATTTGGGGGTGATCTCCGAGGTTTCCGAAAGGGTAGCCGTCATGTACAAGGGACAAATCGTTGAAGAAGGATTAGTGAATGAGGTATTTAAAAATCCACAGCATCCCTACACAAAAGGTCTGATGGCCTGCCGGCCTCCTTTGCATGACAAACCGGATGTGCTGCCCACCATTGATGACTTCCTGGACAAAAAACCAAAAGAACAAGTTCAAGAAAAAACAGCACTCAAACCAGAGGATATACAAGGGCGTCCTGATATCCTTTTGGTGAAAGA
>PKSW01000399.1 GCA_002869465.1 Marinilabiliales bacterium | reverse complement strand
TTACCTATGCATTTAGTTGTTATGTAAAAGTACAACAACCTCTTAATGCCAGATTCTAAAAAATTATTTCAAGAAATTATAATTGTAATTACTTTATATTATGACAGTTATGAGTGATTAGGATATAGTAAGATACTATTGAGTTTTCCCGTCCAGACCGCAGATATTAAATAAAAGCCCTTGTAGATTAACAATCTATGAGGGTTTTATCGTTTAGAGCTGATGAATAAGCTGACCGTTTTTTGACTATCCAATTTTGCAATTCTCTATATTTCATATGAAACGCAAATTATTATGAATAACTTTCTTGCTGGGTTTATTAATATAGTTAGCAGTTTAGGTATGGCGCGATAAAGTGTATAATGCAAAATTCTGTGGAACGTTGTCTAATTTTTATTGCCGATACATTAACTAAGAATAAAAGCAAAAACTTCTGGATCAAACTCATAGTAGAATATATATTCTTGTCATATCGGTCTCGTGGATTCGGGAAGAAATCTCCTGAGTTAAACCCTTGCTACTGTTGGATTCCTGCCTGCCTCCTCCGGTAGGTAAACAGACAGGCAGCTCTCGTTGTTCCGCTCTGCTTCCCTAGAAATGGAAGGCTTTTTATATGAATTACCCCATAGGCACAAACAAAAAAGGCTGCACTCACTGATGCAGCCTTTTTTAAATAGTTACAGTAAAACTTAGTTAACCAACTCAATCTCACCCGGGCGCCAGCTGCCGTCGAACCAGGCTTCAAGCGGTCCGTACAGGCGGAAGATCATAAACCAGCCCTTACCGGGAATGGTTTGAACCCAGTTGTTCTCGAATCCTGCCGGAGGTTCCGGGCCAAAATACACATCCACGGATCCATCGGCATTCACTTTCACATCCTTGTTCTGGCTGCTGATACTCGGGAACTGTTGATCGGTTTGTACCATGGATCGGGTTTGGTTGTCGTATACAATCACCGACCAGAAATCCTTCACAGGAACGTTGGGCGGAATATGCAGTTTGTAGTTTTTTCCACCTTGCAGGCGGTTGCCGTCTTTGTCCATACAGGCCCACGGATACTGCGAACCTTTACCCACCATTTTTTCTGTCATGGCCGGTGTAACGCCGGTAGCCAGGTAGTAAAAGAAAACAGCCCCGTCGAGGTTGCTCACGCCAGGCGAAACTTCAAACTTATAGCCGCCAAAGAAGGGCAGTCTCCAGATGCTGTTTGGAAAGTAGTAGGCGTTTTTATCCCTGATCTTGTAGGCAATGGTGCGGGCAGTAACAGCGCCAATGTTTGCTGCATCGGTTAAAATTTCTTTCATGCGCGCATCCGGTGCAAACGGTTTGCCTTTTTCTATACCTATTGAGGCAAACAGCCCCAGGGTTGTCGGGTCGGACCCTTCACTTGGTTCTTCCTGTATCACCTGGTTCAGCAGTTCCCAGAATGCATAGTCCCCTGGTGGAACAAAAGTTTTTGGAACTCCCGAAGCGTTGGCAAACTTCATTTCGGGTGGATTTTCCTGTTCATTAAGATGGTAAATTTTCAGGTGTTTTTTTACCGATTCAACGCCTGGTTTTGTAGAGCCATCAACAAGGAACGACCTGAAGGGCATCCAGGTGCCATAAGTGCTGGGTCGCACCACAAAATATCCATCGGGAATTTTACCATCGTAGCCCGGAGGCAGGATAAGGTATTTTCCACCTTTGCCCTTGTCAGGGCCTGTGATGCCCACATCGGCAACCCATTTGTACCAGAAATCATCAATCAGTCCGAGTACCATAGGGGGAATCTCCACCACAAGCGGCCCCTTGTGTGTGTCCAGCCAGATAAAGCTGTAAATGGTGTTGTCGTTGGCCGTGAGTTCCACGGTTTTTGAATCGACGAGGTCTTCCCATATCACATCGGTGTAATTCGACGGGCCAAATTCGTTGAGGGTGGCACGCATGCCCGCCTGGTTTACAATCGGGAAGCCAAGCAAGTAGGCCTGCAGGGCACGCGAACGGTCGAGGTTGTCGTAAATTTTTTCTACCGTTTCATCTTCCGGGTAACCGTAATTCAGGTTCAATGTGCCGATTGATGATTCAATCTTGTCGGGCACCATTACACCAGGAGCAACCTCTGTAGTCATTTTGTATTTAACCTCTTCAGCTTTTTTTGCCTCAACCGCGTTGTTTACAGGTTCCTTACAACTGCTCACGAACCCGATGAGTGCCGCCATTGCAAAGAACGGGGCAATTCTTGTACGTTTCATCTTTTAAAGTTTTTGGTTAGGGATAAATTACTAAAACAAAAGTATTAATTATCTATGCAGGTTACACTTTTGCCTTTTATTATTGGATATAAATATAGAAGTGGGGTAATTTTTTTCCACCGGGTATTCACTCCTTGTTAATGCTCTCTTTGAGTTAGTTGATTTCACAGCTTCTGATTTAAAATACCTCCCCATGTGACGAAAAAAAGCTGCCACAATAGTGGCAGCCTCATTTTTTCTGAATGTTGCTTAATTATTATTTGTTATCAGCAGCGGCGGCCTGGCCCTCCTGCAACTTTTTGATATCTGCCTCAGATAGTTCTGGGCGGTCGACTTTAATTGTCAATTTATCAAGTTGAGCGGTTAATTTAAATGGTGGTTTGTAATCCGCATCGTTCACACCGGTCTCAGTGTCGGAACCAATATCAAAGGCTTCGTCCCACTGCAGGATTATAGGAACTGTTTTCTCCATTTTCTTGGTGTCGACAACCTTACCATCTACACTAAGTGTTCCGGTGCCCGGGCGGCCAAGTCCACTCATATTATTGTACGCCAGTGTACCAACTCCCAGGCCTTCGTAGTCAAAGTCAAATACAACAGTATGCTTTCCCGGAGAAAGTGCTTCGGGGCCTTCCCATTTAGTCCGTTCAAGGTCAACCAGGTTCCAGAGGAATACAGGCTTGCCTTCAAGCAGGTAAAAACCATATCCGCAAAAACGGCCACCTGATGTAAGTATCATACCTTCCGCGCCGCCTTCAGGTACAGTTATTTCAGCTGTTATGGTATATGAACTATTTAAAAGCATAGGTGAATCACCTTGCGGCAAACCGATCATAGGTTTGGTATAAACAAACTCTGTCCTACCGGCAGTGATATTCGGGCGTGCAGCGATAACCCGCTGACCAACAGAAGCATCAAGCGGAAAAACCTGGTATTTCTCGGCTTCTTCAATAAAGAGTTTTTTCATCTCTTTTACTTTATCTGGATTCTGTTCCGCGATGTTATTTGATTGGCTGAAATCCTCATTCAGATTGTAAAGTTCAAGTACCTGGTTGTTTAATGGATCTTCATTCACTTTTCCAAATGCATCCCAGGGAGCCCGGTTCACTTTGGTGCTTAACAGCCATCCTTCATTATATAATGCCCACTGTCCCATCATTTCAAAGTATTGTATTTTATGTTCTGATGGTGCATCAGCATTGGCTTCATCAAAAGTATAGGCAAAACTGGTTCCTTCTATTGGTGCCTGTTTGATGCCATCTACATATTCGGGAGCAGGAATTCCTGAGATTTCAAGTAGGGTAGGTGCGATGTCGATCACATGCATAAATTGATCACGATGTCCACCTTTTTCTTTAATTCCATCAGGCCACATGATAGACATGCTTTGCCTGATACCACCCAGTTTGGAAGCATTTTGTTTGAACCAGGTGAATGGTGTGTCGAACGCCCATGACCAGCCTGCTGACATGTGGTTATATGTGTATTGTGTACCCCACACATCGTACCATTTCATTTGCACGTCAATAGGCATCTTACTAATTCCATTAAAATAGGCCACTTCATTTGGCGTACCCCAAAGTCCGCCTTCAGCACTGGTACCGTTATCGCCATTAACGTAAATAACGATGGTATTATCCAGTCTGCCCAATTCCTCAAAGGCATCAATTACACGTCCCATTTCATAATCATTGTAAGCTGCATAAGCGGCAAAGATTTCAACCTGTTTGATGAAAAGCTTTTTTTCTTCCGGAGTACACTCATCCCACGGTTTGATCACATCATCTGGCCAAGGTTCGAGCTTGGTATCAGCCGGTATTACGCCTAGTTTCTTTTGGTTTTCAAAAATCTGTTCGCGTAATTTGTTATAACCTTCATCAAAGAGGTGCATGTCGTGGATTTTATCAACCCACTCTTTGGTAGGATGATGTGGAGCATGGGTTGCGCCAGGAAAATAAGCAATAAAAAGAGGTTTGCTGGGGTCAGTCTGGTGCATACGCGTCATCCAGTCAATGGCGTCATCAGCCATAGCAGTAATGAGGTTCCAGGTTCCTTCCTCTGCACCATTATAAGGATAAATTTGTGTGGTATTACGGAATAGGTTTGGTTCCCACTGGTTGGCATCTCCACCCACAAAACCATAAAAATATTCAAAGCCCATACCGGTTGGCCATTGGTCGAAAGGACCTACCTGGCTGGCTGCAAATGCCGGTGTGTTGTGGTCTTTTCCAAACCAGGAAGTAGCATAACCATTTTCGAGGAGAATACGCCCTATGGTTGCTTTGTCTTCATTGATAATACTGTTATATCCGGGGTAGCCGGTTGATTGTTCTGAAATCACACCAAATCCTGCCGAATGGTGATTTCGCCCTGTAAGTAGCGCCGCACGTGTAGGTGAACAAAGGGCTGTAGAATGAATGTTGTTATACAGGAGCCCGTTGGCAGCTACCCTGTCCATTGTAGGTGTTGGAATAACCCCGCCACTGGTACTTGGAACACCAAACCCAGCGTCATCGGTCATGATGAGCAAAATATTCGGTGCTTTTTCAGGGGGAACAATCCGAGGGGCCCACCATTCTTTTGAATCGGCAGTGTTTTCCCCGATAACGCCTTCAAATTTAGGAGTTGGTGCTGGCAATTGCTTACCGTCAATAGTTGTCGTGGCTGATGGAGAGCCAACTTTACCTGTTGTTTGAACTTGTGCATAAGTCGATATTACTGTAAACGTAAAAATAAGTAACAGTAATCCAGTTTTTAATGATTTCATTTTTGTTGATTTTTATTTATTTGAATAGTAGTAATATGTTTAATTATTTTAATTTAAGAAAGCGTTATGTTGCATTACATAACAAAAGTTCTTAAAGTTAACTTCATTTGGTATGAAAATGCAATTATTTCTTCGTTTATTTTAGTCTTTTTATCATTGCAGATGGAAATGATTGCTTTATTTGATTTATTTCATTCTAAAAATTATCTTACGCATTCTTAAATTGAATCCAGGATCTGCATTGGGTCAATATTTCTTACGCTTTCAGTTAATTCATTGAATTCGCTGAGGTGACCCACAAAATGTATTACAAAATCAGGCTTTTTGCTTTTATCAGAAAGAAAAGTGAATAAAACAAAATCCCTGTCTGTTGGCAGGTTATTTCTATCAATGTTCAGAAAATAATCCAATGATTGTCTCGCTCCTAAGCTGTCTTCATAAAAAAACCGTATGCGGTCATCACCCATACAGCCGCCATTTTTTGGAAATTGTGATTTGATGTATCCTGACTCGGGAATATGATATATGCGGGCGTTATTTTCATATTGCATTTCCTGGCCGTCCTCCTGGTCGAAGAAAACGATTACTTTACCCTTAAAGCCTTCGGGTAACAAATAAACTTCTTCCTCGCATTGTTTTGTTTTATTGCATCCGGTAAGTGCGATTATAATGAGAAAAAAAACGAGAAATAATCTCATACGAGCTAATTTAAGGAAAAAAGTGGTAATTCAAATCCCGCAATGGAAGCGAATTACCACATTTATTTTCTGATTTTTTGATTAATTATCCACACAGGTGCATGAGTTGCCATAAATGGCTGCAGCTTGCGCACATACATCTTTCTAGTCATTAATATCATTGCTGTTTCCGCAAAGTTCCGGATAAGTATATGTAGCAACAGGCTGTCCAGCAACTTGATAAGTGTAAGAACAAGTTGTGCATTTTTTACATGATTGGAATGAAAATGCGCCGACAAATAAAAAAATAACGCATAAAAGGGATAAGATTTGTTTCATGGCAAATTTAATTTTGGTGAATAAAAATTTTACTGTTTTACAATTCGTTTAACAATCAATAAAAAACTAATTGCTTGCGGAAAAGCTTACCATGTAAAATTACGATAAATAATTTTCGTTCACTTACTCATAATTAAGTAATTTGCGCTTGTTTCTTCATGGATGAAAGAAACCGATTAACAAACTTTTATGGATTCGGAAAATCATAACTATAATCTGTTTTTCAAGTTTATTGAAGCTTATTCTCCAATTGGATTCAAGGGAATCAACCGCAATGATTCTGTGATAAAAGAACTTGAAGAAATGATGGAAAGGAATAAGCAATTTATTTACGCAGGAGACCTAATTAATATGGAGATAGCATTTACTAGCAAAAGTTGCTATACTTTATTGGGTATTCCGCCTGAAGAACTAAACCCACTTAAAATTTTTTCAATAACCCATCCTGATGATTTACAACATCATGCAGTAATGCGTGGAAGGCTTATTAAACTTGTCAGTGAAATGTATATACAGGGAAAAGAAGATGTTGTTATCCTGTCAACTAACCTAAGGATTCAAAACCATGAAGGTACCTATACCAATTATTTCATGCAAGGCTACCTTTGGTATTGCCAAATTCCATACACTACGGTTTCTTGCCTTTTTGTGAACACAGATATTTCATGGTTTAAAGAAATCAAATACGGGTATAATAATTATTTAGGCACTGACATCACTTATTTTAGATTCCCGGATGAAAAATTAATAATGACGGGAAATGTTTTCTCAGATCGCGAATTTGAAATTCTTAAATTGATAGAGGCGGGTTTAAAAAGTGAGGAGATAGCCGATAAACTATTTCTCAGTATTCATACTATTAATACACATCGCAGAAGGATACTTAAAAAGACTGGCAATTCAACCATGTTTGAGTTACTGCACGAACTGAAGGAAAAAGGTGCATTATAAGATGAATTGAACGATTTAAGGCATCCTATTTTAGTTTCTGAAAAATCTAATAAAAAAGGCTTCCGAACCGGAAGCCAAACCTTATATACAAAAACTATGAAAATGTCGAAATGAAAAAGCGCAAATGTTAATATTTACGCCTTTTCTCTTGTTTTACCGGTTTCCTTTGAGTCTTATTAATTCGCTCCCTGCTATTCGTATAGTTGCATTGTACGGTGGCAACTTTGCTCATTTCGATTGCTTTCCCAACTGAATTATCTTCGCAATCAACCGGTGCTCTTTTGCTTGTTTAATCACTTGCTTGTTTGCATCATATTGGGTACCCACCTCCAATGCAATTTAATGATACAATATTACTTTATAAATTACATATGGCTTATAAGATTATTGCTGATTGTTTTGTAGGTGATTTACCTACAAAAAGGGAGTGTTGTGATATTTATCATAAGCTTATTCGTGGTGAAGAAATCATTCAAAAAGTTTAATCGATCAGCTTGTTTTTAAAGGCATAATGAATCAATTCTGAATTTCTCGACATCCCCATTTTTTCCATGATTCGTTCACGATAGGTGCTTACTGTTTTTGGACTAATGTGTAATTCTTCTGCAATTTCGTTGGTTGTATGTCCTTTAGCCAACTGGTGAAATACCTGGTATTCTCTTTCTGAAAGTAACTCGTGTTTGTTTTTTTCCTTGTCGGAATAAATAAAAGTAGCCATCTTGGATGCCACTTCTGAACTCAAATACTTTTCGCCTGAGATCACCTTTTTAATGGCCAGTTCCAACTCTTCAGAAGCTACCGATTTTGTAAGGTAACCTGATGCCCCGGCTTTCAATGCCCTGTTAATATATTGTTCGTCATCGTAAATGCTGAGCATTAACACCTTGGTTAATGGTTTTGCCTGTTTTATTTGTTTCAAGGCATTTAAACCACCACCACCGGGCATTGATATATCAAGGATAATAACATCATAATCGTTTGCAATAACCTTCTGCACCACTTCATTTGCATCTTCAGCTTCGTCAATACTAAATGAAGGTGATATATCCTGTAGAATATCTTTTATACCGTTTCTTACGATTGGATGATCATCTGCTATAAGGATTTTCATTTTTGTAATTTATTTCATTGAAAAGGAATGATAATTTCACATATGGTTCCCTTACCGTGGTCACCTTTTATTTTAATAATTCCATCCCACATATGTATACGTTCGGTAATGCTTATTAAACCGAAGGAAAATTTACTTTCAATTTGTTCCTGCTTAATTCCTATACCATTGTCACTAAATGTTAACATGTAGGTGTTTTTTTTGATTTCCAGCTTCACATGAACTTTTGTTGCATTGGCATGCCTGTATACGTTGGTTAAGAGTTCCATAAAAACCCTGTAAATGGTAGATGATCTTTCATGCTCTACTTCAAATTCTTCTGGTGAAAACTGAACCCGACAGTATATTCCGGTTTTTTCCTCAAACTGATCAGCCTCCCAATGCATGGTTTCCAATAATCCCAGTTCATCCAGCATCTTGGGTCTGAGTTGAATTGATAGTTTTTGCACTTCCTTAATACTTGAGTCAATTATGTTTTTCATCGAAATGAACTTATTACGTAAAATCTCGCTTTCTGCTGGCCATTTTTTTGAGATCCACTGTAAGTCCATTTTTAAACCAGTTAATAATTGGCCCAATCCGTCATGTATTTCTTCTGCAATTCTCTTTTTCTCATCTTCGGTTTTCGAATCCATATATATGGTGAGTTGTCTGAGTTGTTCTTCCGATTCTAACAATGATCTTTCAGCAAGTTTTCTTTCAGTAATATCCTGAATAGTTCCAATCATTTTAATCGGGCTATTATGAGCATCAAACTCAAGCTTACCCAAGCCGTGAACCCATCGTATATCTTTATCATTTATTTTTTGAATGCGGTATTCTTTATTAAAAAACTCGTGATCTCTTAATACATTTTTTGTAAAATAATCTAACATCATTGATCTATCATCAGTATGTACGATTTGTAACCAGCTATCAATATCATGTTTGTAGTTTTCATCGATACCAAAAATATTATCTAAAATAACAGAGCTTTTCCAAATACCACTTAAGATATCTAATGTGTAAGAACCAAGATTCGCAACTTTTTGTGATTCGCGTAACTGCAGATCACTTTGCAATAAAGCGTCCTCTATTTGTTTCTGATCTGTAATATCTCTTCCAACGCCTATAATTTCAATAACTTCATTCTTATCATTCAAAATTGAAGTATCCATCCATTCTAACCATCGCAAACCGTTTTTTGTCAATGCCCGTTGCTGCACATACATGGAATAAGGCGGTTCATAAAGCTTTTGCATGGCTGCTTCTGTTTTCAAAACATCATCATTATGAACCAATGGCAGGTATTTCTGACCAATCAATTCTTGCTCGGTTTTGCCAAATAGTTTGCAATAGGAAGGACTCACATATAAAAACCGTCCTTCTGTATTTACTTTTACAACAAGATCTGTTTGGTTTTCAATCAGCATCCTGTATTTTTCTTCACTTTGCTGTAAAGCTTGCTCAGCCAATACTCGTTCGGTAATATCGTTAGCAATGCATATGATGCCTTTTTTGCCGTTGGGTAAAACAAAGGTTCTTTCTGACAATTCCATGTAAACAATTGTCCCGTCTTTTTTTACACTTCGTTCAACATGATGAAGCACTTTCCCATCCATTAATTGTAGAATGTTTTTTGCTACATCATCTTGCTGCTCCGGGTGCGTAAGCACATTCACTTTTTTTCCAACCAATTCATCCCTGGTGTAGCCCATTAGTTCACCAAAAGCGGGGTTAATATCAATTATAGTTCCTGAGGCGTCTTCTAGCAGGATACCATTGGGTGAAAAATTAAAAAGCGTGCGGTATTGTTTCTCTTTGTTAATTATTGCTTCAGTAGCTTCTTTTTGTTCCGTGATATCAGTGATCGTTCCTTCAATGCCTATTTGAACGCCTTTGTTGTTTTTAATGGTATGGGCATTTACCTGAAGGATGATCTTCTCTCCATTTCGCTTTTTTGCATTAATGGTGTAATTTTTAATGCGCTCTTCTTTATGAAGGGCTTCCATATACTCCTCACGATCTTTTATATTTTGCCAAAAATTGGGAAGGCTTGAATTCGTGTGGTCTTTGCGCAAATCAAGGCCCAATATTCTGCAAAATGACTTATTGTACTCTATTAGCTGACCGTCTATACTTGAGCTAAAAAATCCAACATCAAGTTCTCGAATGATTCGCTTAAATTTTTCTTCGCTTTCTTTTAATTTTTCTTCAGCTCGTTTTCTCTTCGAAATATCTAAAGCAAATGCAAATACAACGGTTTCTCCAAAATATTCTCCTGTTGATTGTCTCACATCTTTTAGAAAAATCTGGCCATTTTTTCGCCTGCCCCAGAACTCGAAACGCTGTGGAATGCCTTCGGCAGCTCTTTTAGTGTGCTCAATGACTTTTGCAAGGTCATTCATTCCCGGTGCGGCAACCAATTCCGGCGATTTGCCAATCATTTCTTCTTTGCTGTAACCATACATTTCAACCACTGCATCATTTACATCAATGAAAGTTCCGTCAAGAGATTGTACATAAATAGCATCGATTGCGTTGTTAAAGATATTCTCAAAACTTATTTTTTGCTGCAATAATTCAGCTTCAATTTTTTTTCGGGCCGTTATATTTCGCATGATGCCCTGAATGGCAATAATTTTCCCATTTTTCATTATGGGTGTTGCATTTATTTCAGCAGGTATCTTGTTACCATGGCCATCAAACTGATTTATTTCAAGATTTATAACAGGTTTTTTTACGAGGATATTCTTAATGGCTTTTAGCGCTTTTGGAATTTCTTCGACAGGCGTAGTTATGCTCAAATGTTTTCCTATTAAAAATTCAGGATCATAATTATAGTGATCCTTTATATTAGGGCTCACATATTCAATATATCCTTTTGGCGTTACACTAAATACAACATCAACTGTTGTATTTACGAAATGATTTACTTTTTCCTCCAGGTCCAATAATTTCTCGTTGGCCTTTTTTTGTTCGGTTATATCTGTAATAAATGCGAAAGAGCCATTAGGCTTTCCATCAGCATTCCTGAGGGTTGTGGCATTAAAAAGGGCATGAACTTCCATTCCATTTTTATGGAGCAGTACTATTTCATAGGATCGGTGTTTGCTTTTGTCTCTATATGACACCTGGTTTTTGAAAATCTTTTTATTTATACTATCAACAAAATCAAAAGGTGTTTTTCCTATGATTTCTTCCTTTTCATAACCCAGCATTCTACATAGTGAATCGTTGACATCCAGGGTTTTTTGATGATTGTCAATTCGCCAATACCCTTCGTTGGTCGATTCGATAAGTAAACGGTATGTTTCTTCACTCTTACGGATTTTTTCATCCGCTTTTTTACGTTCAGTAATGTCCCGGACTATGGCCTGGATGTATGTTCCGTTTTTAAGCTCAATCTTATTAAGAGATACTTCAGCGTCAAATTCTACACCATTTAATTTTTTATGCCTCCATTCAAACCGCTGAGGTGCAACATTTAGCGCAGCATTAATTTTTTCAAGTGCTTTATCTTTGGAAAGTTTCCCGTCAGGTTGATTCTTTGGCGAAAACTTAATTGGAGTTTGACCAATAATATCATGCTCATTGCATTCAAACATCTCCAGTGTTTTCGGATTGCATGAAATAAACTTTTCTTTGCTCATTAAAAAAATAGAATCATTGGCAGAATCGTACAGTGCCCGGTAGTGATCTGTGTGATTGAGTTCTGTTTTAGAAAGTTTTAAAGTTTTGTTTTTCATATATGCAAAGTTGACTGTAAAAGCGATTTCTTCTTTTTAAGCTATGGTAAAAAGTCATTCATTCATATAATGGAATGAAGCGAATTTAGAAAAAAATAAGAAGACGGATTGTTTTATTTATTTTTAAGTTGGAGAATAAACCGCCGATCATATCCCTGAACAAATAATTAAAAGTGCCTTTTTTCACTAATCAAACCACCATCCTTCGGGGTTTGGATGTGCTTGTTTTGTGTCAAGGTATTTGATGCCCTTAACGCAACGGATAATGATCCAGATGGTCCAGAATATTAAAATGAAAATCCCAACTATAATCACAATTGTTAATACGCCGGCAAGTATCATAACAAGTCCTTTCCAAAAGGTGTTAATTTGATATTGATAGTGGCTTTTAAGCCATTCGGGCATTTCGTCATCTTTATTGGTATAAGCAACCACCACACCAACAATGGCTGTAATGCCAAAAACGAGGCCAATCAAATAGAGGATATAAATCAGCCTTACATTTTCAATGGTCTTGTTCTCAAAGGGAAATACTTCGTTCATCTTATTAAAACGTATTTAATCGGCTGATAAAGTTAAGAAATACTTTGAAATGAATACCCGTTCAATTATTTTTCTTTTTCTGAAGATTCGCTTTTAAAATCCAGTGAAATTGAATTGACGCAATATCTCATGCCTGTTGGTTTCGGACCATCGGGAAATATGTGGCCCAGATGACCATCGCATTTGGCACATTTGATTTCGATACGTTGCATCCCATAACTGTTGTCGGCAACTTCTTTGATGGCTTTTTTATCAATTGCGTTATAAAAACTTGGCCACCCCGATCCTGAATCATATTTGGTATCGGAACTAAATAGTTCGGCACCACAGGCTGCACATTGGTAAGTGCCCTTTTCATCATGTTTATAGTATTTTCCTGTGAAAGGGGGCTCAGTGCCACAGTTGCGAAGCACGGCATATTCTTCATCTGTCAATTCCTGTTTCCACTGATCTTCACTTTTATTTATATTTTCTTTATCACTCATTTCTTTTTGGTTTATCTGACCATTCGAATACAATACGGATATAGTCATCGTAATAATTAGTAATAAACGCATATGATCGAAATTTTTGTTATTTAACCATCAATTTGATGGTTTGTCCTGTATCAATAACAACAAAATACAGTCCTTTGTTGTATGAACTTACGTTAAATAAATGTGAATTTTTCTGTTCTTCAACAAATTGGCCCATAAAATT
>PKSW01000446.1 GCA_002869465.1 Marinilabiliales bacterium | reverse complement strand
GATAACAATTCAATTCATTGCAGGCATTCGGATCATTTGTTTATTTGCGGTGACGAAGTAAAAGAAATATCCGAAGATTTACCTCCGCTGGCTCCCAGGGTTGGCATTGTTGCTCATATGCAGGCCAATACTGTGCTGGAAATATTACTGAAAAACTTATAAAATGAATATATCCCTAAATAATCGCCCCGAGTCTTTTGAACAAGATGTACTTACCATCTCTGAAATTCTGAAACTGAAGAATTTTACATTCAGAATGATGGTTGTTAAAATAAACGGGCAACTCATAAAAAAAGACCGATACCAGACCGCTGAAGTCACTGACGGCGACGATGTGCAGATCATTCACATGATTAGTGGAGGATAAGTTTTAACAGGCATTTATACCATAATATTTCTATTCCACCTGTCGTACCTGGAACTAAATATGAACAGGAAAAAAGGTACACCGGACCCCATTCAATTATTAACATTTTTTAATTTAGAATTTGTAAAAATAAACTACTTTTGCAGCCGAATAGCAAAAATATGCGATTCGGTAAATACGTATTTAAATAGTTGATAATATGAATAATGCAATTTTTTTATTTGACGTTCCTGAAAACGAGCCCATATTGGATTATGCGCCCGGATCAAAAGAACGTGAAGAGATAAAAGCGGAGTTAAAACGCATTGGTAATGAGCAGATTGAGATACCTCTGATCATCGGCGGAAAAGAAATCCGTACAGGAAAAATGGGGAAGGTAGTGATGCCACACAACCACAGCAAGGTATTGGCCACTTATCACCAGGCCACCGAAAAAGAAGTGCAAATGGCCATAGATGCTGCCATGAATGCAAAAGCAGCCTGGGACAGCGTTTCCTGGCTGGAGCGCTCATCCATCATGCTGCGAGCTGCTGAACTCATGTCGAAAAAATACAGGAATTTAATCGTAGCTACCACCATGCTTGGACAGGATAAAAGTGTGTACCAGGCCGAAATTGACGCCGCCTGTGAAACCATTGATTACCTGAGGTACAACATCTATTTTGCTTCGCAGATTTACAACGAACAACCAAAATCAGACTTCGGACAGTATAACAGGATGGAATACAGGGCCTTAGAAGGTTTTGTGTTTACAGTTACCCCTTTCAACTTTACGGCCATTGCTTCCAACCTAAATATGGCTGTTGCCTTGATGGGAAATACCACAGTTTGGAAACCAGCCACCACTTCTTTGTTGTCAAGTTACTATTTGATGAAGATTTTCAAAGAAGCAGGCCTTCCTGACGGAATTATAAACTTTGTTCCCGGCTCAGGTTCCCTGATCGGAAACGCGGTGTTAAAACATAAAGACCTTGGTGGTATTCATTTTACCGGTTCAAATGCAACATTCAACAGTTTATGGAAAGGCGTGGCTGACAACCTCACCAATTATGTTTCATATCCAAAGTTGGTGGGAGAAACGGGAGGAAAAGATTTCATTTTCGTCCACAACTCGGCAAATCCATTGGAAGTAGCTACTGCCATTGTGCGTGGTGCTTTTGAATACCAGGGACAGAAATGTTCTGCCGCCTCCCGTTCCTACATTCCTAAATCGATGTGGAATGAAGTGAAAAAACATTTACAGGAGCAGGTAGCACAAATAAAAGTGGGGGATGTGGAAGATTTCTCGAATTTCATGAATGCTGTGATTGATGAGAAATCGTTTGATAACATCATGAGCTATATTGATTTTGCCAAAAAGTCAGATGAATGTGAGATCATTACAGGTGGTACCGGTGATAAATCTGTGGGTTATTTTGTCCAGCCAACCATCATCCATACCACCAATCCTGATTTTAAAACCATGAAGGAAGAAATTTTTGGCCCAGTGATGACTATCTATGTGTATGAAGATGATAAGTACCAGGAAACTCTGAAGTTGTGTGATAAAACTTCGCCTTATGCATTAACGGGTTCTATTTTCTCGAACGATAAATATGCGATGGTTCAGGCTTGCAAAATATTGAAATACTCGGCTGGAAACTTTTATATCAACGACAAGCCTTCGGGAGCGATGGTCGGATTGCAGCCATTTGGTGGTTCAAGAGGATCGGGTACTAATGATAAAGCCGGCGGTAGTTTGAATTTAATACGTTGGATCAATCCGCGTACCATTAAGGAAACATTTATACCAGCAACGGATTTCAGGTATCCTTATATGCAGGAATAATAAAAATACCAACTAAAGTAAACCGCTTCAGACTTGGAGCGGTTTTTTTTTATAACGGAAGATAAACTTAGTTTCAGTATGGGATATTTTTGTGAATCAATCATATACCATTAAAAACTTAAAGAATCAAATCTGATTTTTTTCCTTTTCGGTATGTGCCGCTGAGTCCAAGCGAGGTTCTGCGTTTGTCTTTAATCACATAATTTTTACTTACCGGTGAAGCCTTCCTTGATACTGGGCTTATTTGTGCAGCATTACTCCTGGCTGATTTATTGTTTTTGTGGGCATAGGTGCCTTTGGCACATGATGAGAAGCTGAAAAAAGTCGCAATGGTTACAATAAATAGAAGAATTCCTGAACTTGTTTTCATGTCATATACATTGTGTCCGTTTGCAATGCAAAATTAGAAATTATTGCCCACATTAAAGGATTAAAATTCAAAAAGAAAATATACTACCTTTGCGAAAGGTTATGGTGCCATTGTCCATCAGACCGGATGGATGGCTTAATAGGGAAACAGGTGTAAAACCTGTACAGTTCCCGCTGCTGTAAACTCGTTTATAACCTTTGAAACCTAAGGTCACTGATACTCCTGACTTTCAGGATATAATTGGGAAGGCCTCAAAGGTGAGTAAGTCAGAAGACCTGCCATTTCTGTTAATTTTCAAAGCTTTCGGGATAAGAGCTTGTAAGTATAAAACATACCTGCATTTTTTCTCCTGATACGCTTTGTATTAAATGAATTGTTTTGAAGTACGGGTTTTTACTTCCTGGAATAATTACAGTTTGCCTTGTGTTTGTACAAAATACACATGGACAGATGATCTTTGATACTTTGCTATTAAAGGAGTTTGAAGTATTTGCCACCAAAAACGATTATACCCAAACCATCAAAAAAACCACCATTGATACTTTAATTAAATCTGACTTATCAAATCTTGATCTCGGTGAATTGCTGGCAGCTTATACACCCATCTTTATTAAATCGTACGGAAGGGGAGCTCTGGCAACAGCTTCTTTCCGTGGAACCGGGGCATCACATACGCAGGTATTGTGGAATGATTTTCAAATCAACTCACCCATGCTGGGGCAAGTGGATTTTTCACAAATACCGAATGCATTTTTCGATGAGATTGAACTTTACTACGGGGGCGGATCCCTTATGAAAACGAGCGGTGCCCTGGGTGGAAGTGTTGCCTTAAAAAATAAGGCTTCCCTGAACAATCATTCGCAAATCATGCTGGAACAAAGCTTTGGTAGTTTTCAATCGGTCGCCACGAATGCCAGAATTTTATTTAACGGCAAAAAAATCGCTTCCGATACCCGTTTTTCATACCAGGCATCGGAAAATGATTTCGATTATATGAATACAGCAGTCATCCCCAGCGAGGAGATGACACAGACCAATGCGGCTTTCACGAATACCGGCTTTACCCAGCAATTTATCTATGCGCCATCCGAAAAGCATCAGATCAGTTTTAATACCTGGAACCAGTGGCATGAAAGGGATATTCCACCTATCATGTCCAATGTTTATAAGGGTGGCGATCCGCAGGAAAAACAAAACGGTTTCTTCAGCCGGAATATACTGGGATGGAATTATTCAAAAAACCAACATCAAATAGAAGTAAAAGGTGCTTATTTATTTGAAGACCAGAATTATTACCTCAAAACTACCACCAATGCCGATTCGGCAGATGTAGTAACATTGATCGACTCGGAAAACAATACGCAAAGCGTGGCTATCAAATCGAGATATGAAACTGTTTTACAGAAAGGATTCGGGTTGACCGTAGGACTGGATATCGATTTTGAAAGCGTAAACTCCAATAATTATCATGGCAAAAAAGACCGGAAGACCTATGGATTGTATGCCAACCTGCTGAAAAGCATTCGCGATCGCTTAAAATTCAACCTCCTCATACGTTCTGAAATAGTTGATTCGGATTTTCTCCCGGTTATGCCTTTGTTCGGTATCAATTATCAGTTGTTGAAAAAGGAAAACCTGTTTATCAGGGCCAGCGTTTCAAGGAATTACCACCAGCCGTCGCTCAACGACTTATACTGGTATCCGGGTGGTAACGAAGCTTTGCAGCCCGAGGAAGGACTTGAAACAGAAGGTGGAATCAATTTCATAAAGACTTTTAGCGATCAATTTTCGTTGAATGCGGATTTAGGCATCTATGCATCATTGATAGACAACTGGATACAGTGGGTGCCTTCAGATTTTCGTTACTGGTCGCCTGAAAATATTGCAGAAGTATTTGCCAGGGGCATAGAATTCTCAGCACACGTAAGTGGTTCTATAAAGAAGTTTAATTATAAGGTATTCGCTGAATACGCCTTTACAAAAACGACCAACGAAAGCGAGCAAGCCACAGAAAACGGCACTTCGGCAACCCAACTGGTTTACATTCCCATCCATTCGGCAAATGGCTTCATGTATGGGAGCTACGGAGGCTATTACGTAAGCTGGGGCGTCAATTATATCGGGGAAAGGCTAACCAATAAGAAACCGCTTCCTGCCTATGTGCTGAATAATGTGTCAGTTGGTAAAAGATGGTCAGGTAAACGAATGGACGTAGAGGCGCAGTTTAAAGTAAACAATTTACTGAATGTCGATTACCAGGCCATCCAGTGGCGGGCCATGCCCGGAAGAAATTTTGAAATCAATATCCAATTAAAATTAAAAAAGTAATATGAAGAAATTTGTCCCTTTTGCAATTGTGATTGCTGTTTTATTTGCAGCCTGTAAAAAAGAAGATACCCAGCCGGAAGAAAGCGGTTTGAAAAATGGTGTTTTTATTGTGAACCAGGGAAATTTTACGGCGGGTAATGCCAGTTTATCCTATTTTGAAAGTGCCACTTCCAAACTTACCAACGACCTTTTTTATGAAGTGAACGACGCACCGCTGGGCGATGTGGCCCAGAGCATTAGCATCGTTGGTGATTTGGCATATATCGTTATAAACAACTCAGGTAACATTTATGTAATTGACCGGAAAACAGCCGAATTCAAAGGGAAAATATCACAGCTTACTTCACCTCGGTTTTTCCTGAAAATAAATGATCAAAAAGCTTATGTATCAGACCTGGCCAGCAACAGCATTTCAATTGTAAATCCTGAAAGTTATGAATTGACGGATGCAATAAACGTCAACAGGAGTACCGAAAATATGGTACTGATCGGTAATAAAGCATATGTAGCGCATTGGTCGGGTTATTTGCAGGCAATTAAAAACAATCAGGTGCTGATCATTGATACTGAAACCGATGCGTTGATTGATTCGATCCAGGTGGGCGTGGAGCCGAACAGTATGGTGGTGGATAGGGATCAAAATCTGTGGGTATTGTGCAGTGGTGGATATGATAATGAAGAAATTCCTTCGCTCTGGAAAATTAATGTACTAGATAAAAATGTCATCAAAAAATTTGAATTTGACGATATTTCACTGAGTCCTTTTAACCTGTTGATGAATGGAACGGGAGATGAATTGCTGTATTTAAATAATGGCGTTTACAGCATGTCTGTTACTGATGGCACCTTGCCGGAAAACCCGATGATTTCTCAGGATGGCAAATACTTTTATGCCTTAGGGATCGATCCGCAAAATTCGGATATCTATGTTTCTGATGCGCTGGATTATAACAAAAATGGTCTGGTATATCGTTATGATTACACGGGCAGTATGCTGGATTCCTTTGAGGTGGGAATTATTCCGGGCGCTTTTGGTTTCAATTATTAAGATCGTATTAAAATATATACTTTTGCACAAAATAAATAATTCGACAAATGAAAGTAAATATTGACTGGTCAGGCGAAATGGCCTTTACAGCGGAAGTAAACGGCTTTACACTGAATATTGATGCCGACGAAAAAGTGGGTGGTAAAAATACGGGTCCGCGTCCGAAACCCTTGTTGTTAGTGGGTTTGGGTGGCTGTACGAGTATGGATGTGATTTCTATATTGGGAAAAATGCGTGTGGTTCCTGATGCATTTCATGTAGAGGTTGAAGCGGAACAAACAGAGGAGCATCCGAAATATTACAATAAAATCCACTTGAAATATATTTTTAAGGGAAAAGAGCTGCCAATGGAAAAACTTGAAAAAGCAGTGAATTTATCACAGGAGCGCTATTGTGGAGTAAGTGCCATGCTGGGCAAATCGGCAGAGATTACGCATGAAATTATTATTGAGAATTAATTCAGGACATTGATCATTCGGAGATAATTGCTGTCAATTCACTCAGCATCATCGCGGTAGCACCCCAAATAATTTCATCCTGTACAAAATAGCAGGGTACCTCATACCATTCTCCGTCACGACCTTTGACGGTTTTATATTGGATTGAATCGGTTCCTGTCAATTCACTGACGGGCACTTTCAATACGCTTTCAACTTCGCAGTTGGTGGTTAACTGCGGATCGTTATTCACATAACCCACGAAAGGTTGCACTTCAAAATTACTTGGAGGGATATACATTTTAGATAAGGTACCGATGATAGTGACATTCTCAGGAGCAATACCCACTTCTTCATAGGTTTCCCTTAGGGCAGTCTGCTTTAGGTCAGCATCTGTTTCTTCTTTTTTACCGCCAGGAAATGAAATCTGTCCGCTGTGCACCGTATCATCAACGGCTCTTTTTATCAGCAGGACAACGGCTTGCCCGTTTTGAGGATAGAAAAGTGCCAGCACCGCGCTCTTTCTTGCATTGCCAGGGATCTTCATTTCTTTCAATTCATTCAGCCTAGTAATGGGAGCCAAGCGTAATTGTTCTTCCAATCCGGGTAAAGGCAGTCGTAATTTTTCTTCAAGTTTACTAATCAGGTTTTCGAATGCTTTCATCAAGTGCAAAAGTATAACAGATTTCTTGATTTTAAGGTAAACCGAAATATCCTTTAAAAATCTTCTAAACTCTACTTTCAGATGCAATTTTTATTAACTTTGAAGCACATGTTGATCAATTGAGAATTTTATGTCAACTAAGGAAAAAACATCATACGCCCACGAAGCTGAAGAACAACTGCTCGATTTGAAAAGTTTGATCTTGTATAATGACGATCATAACACGTTTGACTTTGTAATTGAGACACTTATAGATGTATGTGAGCATGATCCAATGCAGGCTGAGAACTGTGCAATGATCGCGCATTTTAAAGGAAAGTGCCCCGTAAAAAGTGGCACTGATAAAGAATTATTGCCCTATTATACTGAAATGACAAACCGGGAATTAACCGTTGAAATAAAATAAAATATGTGGTCTGTAATCATCATTCTGATTTTGGTTGGCCTGCTCATGCTGATACTGGAAGTATTGGTCATCCCAGGATCGGGCATAGCCGGTATTGTCGGTTTTATTTTAATGGCTGCCGGAATATGGCTGGCATACACACGCGAAAGTGTTGAGGCAGGACATATCACTTTGGCAGTGACCCTCGGGGTTAATTTGATAGGGCTGGTGCTTGCATTGCGTTCAAAAACGTGGAAAAAAGCCATGCTGGAAACAAAAATTGATGGCAGGGCCAGAGATTTAAAACTCCCCAATTTGAAAGTAGGAGACAAGGGAAAAACGGTATCTCGTTGTGCCCCCATGGGGAAAGCCGTATTTTTTGATAAGTTTTTTGAAGTGAGTGCGCTTTCCGAATTTATTGATGAAAACAGAGACATTGAAATCGTCAGGATTTCAGGAAATAAGATTTTTATAAAACACTTAAAAGAGTAATTATGGCTAATATTTATGTAATTATCGCCACCGGTATTGGTGCCATTTTTTTGTTATGGTTGTTATTTTATTTTATCCCGGTAGGCTTATGGTTTACGGCATTGGTGTCCGGTGTGCGTATTTCCCTCCTTCAATTGATATTGATGCGCTGGCGGAAAGTACCTCCAGGAGTTATTGTCACCAGTTTGATCGCCTCCACAAAAGCAGGATTAAATTTGAAACGTGATGATTTGGAAGCGCACTATTTGGCGGGAGGCCATGTGCAGGCTGTGGTTAATGCACTTATTTCGGCTGATAAGGCAAATATAGACTTGGATTTCAAAACTGCCACTGCCATCGACCTGGCCGGACGTAATGTTTTGGAAGCTGTACAGATGTCGGTTAACCCAAAAGTAATCGACACCAAAAAAGTGGCGGCTGTTGCCAAAGATGGTATACAATTGATTGCTATCGCACGAGTTACGGTCAGGGCCAACATTGAGCAACTGGTAGGTGGTGCAGGTGAAGAAACGGTGCTGGCCCGTGTTGGCGAGGGTATCGTTTCATCCATTGGTTCGGCCGATTCACATAAATCGGTGCTTGAAAATCCGGATAGTATTTCCAAAGTTGTACTTGAGAAAGGATTGGATTCGGGAACTGCTTTTGAAATCCTTTCTATCGATATTGCTGATATTGATATTGGTAAGAATATAGGTGCTGCACTGCAAATGGATCAGGCCAATGCGGATAAGAACATTGCCCAGGCCAAAGCCGAAGAAAGAAGAGCCATGGCAGTTGCAAATGAACAGGAAATGAAAGCCAAAGCACAGGAAGCACGTGCGAATGTAATCCAGGCAGAGGCCGAAATTCCAAGAGCGATAGCCGAATCCTTCAGGTCAGGAAACCTGGGGATCATGGACTATTATAAGTTCGAAAATATAAAGGCGGACACGAAGATGAGGGACTCCATATCGGAAAACCCAACTATCGAAGAGGGTCCGGATAAATAAACTGAAAAACTGAAGTTTAAACAGCGCTTGTGATCCTTTTACAAGCGCTGTTTTTATTTATAATAATAAACACTAACTTTGTTAAAAGAGCGTTAGAATTTTGATGGGTATGAACAAGTCAGAAATACGGAAAAAGGTAGAGGAATTGCTGCTGAGCGGAAATGGTAATATCATGGATTCTGACAAAGAAAACATCTGGCGTGCTTTCGAAATTGCCAATGAAATCTACAAGGATGAAAAGCTGGTAAACGGTAAAGCTTTCATCTATCATAACCTGGAAGTAGCGATTATCGCGGTTAAAGAAATAGGCCTTGGACCCACATCAGCTATTTGCTGTATTCTTCATAATATCAATCTGAAATCAGAATACACGCTGGATAAAATCAGGGAGAATTTTGGTGAACAAGTAGCGGAAATTATTGAGGGATTTAATAAACTTACTAATCTGCAAACTGAGCGTATTTCTTTCCACT
This sequence comes from Marinilabiliales bacterium, assembly GCA_002869465.1. Taxonomy (GTDB): domain Bacteria; phylum Bacteroidota; class Bacteroidia; order Bacteroidales; family F082; genus UBA4459. The sequence goes on along the minus strand of PKSW01000446.1, from coordinate 3,696 downwards.
CTGAAGCCTTCAGAACGATGTTTCTTTCGCTGGTGGATGATATGCGTGTGGTACTGCTGCACTTGGCGCATCGGCTTTACGATATCCGCAATATCAAATTTCTGGGACCGAGAACAGATCCCGTTATTAACGAGGTAAAGCATTTGTATATTCCTATTGCCCACAGGTTGGGATTATACATCATCAAATCGGAACTTGAAGAAAGGGTGATGCTGTATGAGCAACCCGTTACTTATAAGAATATAGAGAAGAAGATCAAGGAAACAAAGGCCAAGCGTGAGGTGTATATCCACGACTTTGTATCGCCTATTGAGAGAGAACTCATCAAACAAGGGGTAGAGTTCGATATCAAATGGAGGACCAAATCAGTACCATCCATTTGGGCGAAAATGAAACGCCAAAATGTGGATTTTGAAGAGGTTTACGATCTTTTTGCCATTCGCATTATCTTAAAATCCAAACTAAAAAAGGAAAAAGAAGTTTGCTGGAAAGTATATTCTATAGTTACCAACCTTTACCAGCCAGACCCAAAGCGATTACGTGACTGGATTTCTACACCAAAAGCCAGTGGTTATGAGTCGCTGCACACGACGGTTATGGGGCCCAATAAAAAATATGTTGAGGTTCAGATACGTACTGAGCGAATGGATGATGTAGCCGAACGGGGACAAGCAGCACACTGGGAATATAAGGGGATAATGAAGAAGAAAAATACGGAAAATTGGCTGTCGCAGGTACGTGATATACTGGAAAATCCGGATCAGCTGAAACATGAATTGGCTTATAAGTCTAAGGACATCAGTAAAAAGGAGAATATTTTTGTTTTTACACCGAAAGGCGACTTAAAGCAATTGCCAGTTGGTTCTACAGTGCTTGATTTTGCTTATGAAATCCATACGGATGTTGGTTCAAAATGTAGCGGCGCCAAAATAAACGATCGGGTGGTTCCTATCAGGTATGAATTACAGAATGGAGAAAAGGTGGATATTCTGACTACTAAGAATCAGAAACCCAAACTCGACTGGCTGGCATTCGTGGTGAGCAGCAAAGCCCAGTCACATATAAAAAGACAATTAAAAGAGCACAAATATCAGGAAGCAGAGATTGGTAAAGAATTATTGAACCGTAAGTTAAAGAACTGGAAGATCAAAAGCAGTGAAGACCTGATCAATATGCTGGTAAGGCACTATAAACTGGATACTGGAATCGACCTGTATTACATGATCGCTGAAGAAAAGATCGACTTGTTGGAAATAAAAAAGGTGCTTCAGGAATTTGTTGAAGCAGAACACAACAAGCCAAAACCGGTCATACAGCAAAAAATAAAAGAAACCAAACCCGCGGGTGACAAACCTGAAGATGACGTACTATTTATTGGAGAGAACCTAAAGAATGTAAATTATCGGCTGGCCAAATGTTGTAACCCGATCCCGGGAGATAATGTATTTGGATTTGTAACCACACTTGGAAATATCACCATTCACCGTTTAAATTGCCCCAATTCAGCCAGGTTACATGAATTGTATGGTTACAGGGTGATGACCGTTAAATGGATGCCATCAAAGGAATCGGCACATTCACTCATCAATCTTAAAATTTTCGGAAGCGATGAATTGGGTGTAGTGGGCATGATTTCAAAAGTAATTACCGATGACCTGCGGGTAAATATGCGATCCATTAATTTTAAAACCAAGGGAAAACGGTTTGAGGGGCAGGTTACGGTGATGATCAAAGACCATGAGCACCTGAACCAACTGATTTATAAATTGAAAAAGGTGACAGGAGTTGAGCGGGTTACCAGGATAAAATGATATTGAATAACCCGCAAAGCGGCCTTGCACTATGCGGTTAGAATGAAATTCAGATGCAAAGATGATAGGATTAACAATCTTTCAAAATTCTAATTCAAATCCCGCTTGTTCAGAATATAAAATATTGATGATAAATAGAAGATGAACCATCCGGTAGCAATAGTAAGTGCCTTGATGGGCACATTGTCTTGAATTTCCATAAACACATAGCGGCCAAAAGGAACTGAAATCAAATTATTAAGTGCTTTAATCGGAAAAAACTGGGCAATTTCCGGAGCTGGTCCTTCAGTAAAAAAGGGTGCATTGATCATTATAGTTGTTATGATTGGCTCAAACATTAATGTATAAAGAAATAAGGCTACAATTACAAATCCTGCTTTTTTAATGATGAGTGACAGCAGAAACGCCAGGGTGCAATAGATGATCACTTCGTAAAAGAAAACTACAAGGAATTCCATCTCGTCGAAAATGTATTCGATACCCCACACGTGTGAATAAATGGAGCCATTGATGAAACCCAACACAAAAATGAATAGAGTACTGATCGCGGCCATAGTAACAATGAATGCCAACTTACTGAAAATATATTCCTTCTTACTGATGCCATCAATGATATTCTGCCGTAATGTATTGTAAGTTACATCGTTGTTAACTGAAATAATGACGATAAACGCCAGCAATACTTTTATAAAAGTTGCCAGGTAAGTCGTGTTCTGCCAGATATCGGGAAAGTCGTAAATGGGGATGATGGTCGGGTTGATGCCTTGAAAATCAGCACCTTCACTTTTCAGCCACTCCAAAAAGAACATGCCCCCGGAAGTAATAATGACCAATGCCAGCAGGTACATGATCGTCAGTATCCAGAAAACCCGGTAGTTTTTAATCTTCAGCCATTCAAGTTTTAAAACCCTAATCATGTTCTCTTAGAATTTTCAGAAATTCCTGTTCCAGTGAATTCCTTTGGGTGAATAATGTTTTTAATGTTATCCCTTGCTCGAAGCAATAGTCATTCAGATTTGCAGCGTTGGCTCCATCCTTTATGGTGACCAAAAAACTACTTCCGTTTTTTAAATATGAAGATGTACCCGGAAAACCTTGAATAATTGATTCCAATTTCACAGTATCGTTAGCGGCTATTTCAATTTTATTGATCTCACCGAGGGTTTCACTTACGTTACCTTCATGCAGTTTTTTCCCTTTTCGTAATACGCAAAAGTGGGAGCATACCTTCTGCACTTCGTCCAGCAGGTGGCTCGCCATGATAATGGTTTTACCTGAAGCTGCGATCTCTTTGATCAGGTTCCTTACTTCGGCAATGCCTTCGGGGTCCAGCCCGTTAGTAGGTTCATCAAGTATGAGCACCGGTGGGTTTGAAAGCAGCGCAGCCGCAATAGACAGTCGCTGTTTCATGCCGAGACTGTAGGTTTTGAACTTGTCATCCTTGCGGTCGAAAAGCCCGACTTGTTTCAACACTTTCTCAATGTTATCTGTTCCGCATTTCTTGATATGTGCTGACACCCTTAAATTTTGAACAGCGCTTAAATAGGGATAAAAACAGGGCGTTTCCAGTATGGCACCTATGCTTTTACGGGCTTCGACAGTATCGTCCTGATCAAACCATTTAAAGCTGCCTGCTGTTGGAGCGATCACGTCGAGGATCATTCCCAGCGTTGTAGTTTTGCCGCTTCCGTTAGGACCCAGTATGCCAAATACCTGCCCGGCGGCTACTTCCAGTTCCAGTTGGTCAACGGCCTGGATTTTTCCAAACCGCTTAGATAATTTATTGATCCTGAGTATTTTTTCCAAAATCGTCGAGGTTAAAATCAAAAGGGTTAATAAAGTCGCCTTCGCTCATGGATTGTATCAGGCGTGGAATTTTATTCAT
>PKSW01000062.1 GCA_002869465.1 Marinilabiliales bacterium | reverse complement strand
TAAACTTTTAAAAGCAGATGAACGCACAAGTCACATCCCTGTCATTTTATTAACCGCTAGATCATCAGGTGCCGATAAGATCGAAGGCCTTGAAACCGGTGCAGATGACTTTATCACCAAACCATTTGATGCAAAAGAATTACAGGTGAGAATTAAAAACCTCATAACACAAAGAGAAAAATTAAGCACCTATTACAAAACAAAGATTGCATCTGCGATTAATGCCGAAAATTTGCAATTAGCCGGTCAGCAAATAGCTTCCATGGATGAAAAGTTTTTGAAAAAGGCCCTTAAAATAGTCGAAGAACATATGGCAGACGACCAATTTGGTGTCGAAAATTTCTCGACGGAAATGGCATTTAGTCGCATGCAATTGCATCGAAAACTGACAGGACTTACAGGCCAATCGACCAGTGAATTCATCAGAAATATTCGTTTAAACAAAGCAGCCAAACTACTGGCATCAAATTCGGGCACTGTTACCGAAATTGCTTTTCAGGTAGGCTTTAATAACCTTTCCTGGTTCACGAGATGTTTCAAAGAACAATACGGCATGTCACCTACCGAATTTACCCAGGAATAGCATTTGTCAGCTAAAATGTTACAATAGTTCAAGGTAATGTTACATAAGTGTTTGCTTTTCCCGTGGTCCCTGGATTAATTTTACAGCTATAAATTATACCATGTTAACCAACAAAAAGAAAATGCCATGAAAAAATTCTTTACCCTTTTTGGAATTTTATTCATTTTTATAACTGTTATTAATTCACAAATTATCCATGTACCTGCTGATCAACCTACCATCCAGGAAGGCATTGAAGCAGCAGCGGATGGCGACACAGTGCTTGTAGCCAATGGTACCTATGTTGAAAATATCAATTTTATGGGCAAAGCCATACTGGTTACCAGTCAGTTTTTAATGGATGGAGACACCAACCACATCTCAAACACCATTATTAATGGCAGTGAACCTGATGATCCGGATTTGGGGTCTGTTGTGACTTTTGAATCAGGAGAGGATACCACTTCTATTATAAATGGATTTACTATTACTGGGGGTACGGGTACTCATTTTATTGATGGTCCCGTTGAAGCAAGAGCAGGTGGAGGATTCTTTTTCAACCGATCTGGCGGCAAACTAACCAATAATTATATTGTTGAAAATGAAGTGAATTACTCTGGTTTTTCTATGGGTGGAGGTATAACTGCAGGAGGATTGACAGATCCATTACCCTGGCTTGTTTTGAGAAAGAATAGGATAATGAATAATTCTTCAATAAGCACGGGCTCTCAATCTAATGGTGGCGGGATGGAAATTTACTACAATTTGATAATGACTGATAATGAGGTCACAAATAATGAAGCGATCGCAGCAACGTTGTCAATTGCTGGCGGAGTGAGTATAAGGGCTAGTTTCGGCCCAATTGACATAGATGTAAGATATAATTTTATTACACATAATATATCAACATCAAATAACATGTTAACAGAATATGCTGATGCAGCAGGTTTGTTCATTGCATTGGGGTGTTCTGGTTTTGTAAGGAACAACATGATATCTTTTAATGCCGTCGAAGTACCAGATGATAAACAATGTTATGGGGCAGGCGTATTTATAGGCAGGAACAATACAGATCTATTCTTTGAAAACGATTTCGTTATGAACAATGCAGTGACTAATGGAAATTGTTATGGTGGAGGTGTATTTGTTTTTGATGGTGGAGCGACTATTCAAAACAACGTCGTTCAAAACAATACCGCAACCTGGGGAGGTGGTATCAGCGTTGTGAATAACAGCAGCGATAGCCTTGCAGTTATCATCAATAATACCATTTCAGGTAATCAAAGCTTCTATGGCGGTGGGTTGTATGTGTTAAATGGACATGCGGTTGTTGTAAATACCATTTTATGGAATAATGCAGCTTATGAAGAAGGTTCAGAAATATTTGAATTAGAAGATAGCAACCTCGAAGTCAGGCACTCAGACGTAAAAGGTGGCTGGCCGGGAAATGGAAATATGGATATTGATCCTATATTCAGGCCAGATGGCTATCACCTGGATGTATGGAGCACATTGTTGAACGAAGGAACTTCTTCCATACTCATAAACGGTGAATGGTACGATTGTCCTGAATATGACATTGATGGACAGGAAAGACCCTT